>JBEULM010000050.1 GCA_041287335.1 Hydrogenobacter sp. | reverse complement strand
TACCAGATTTTTCGCTCCATTCACATCAGCACTGGCTTTGTATCCACATAACCTGCATTCAAATTTTTCCTGTGTTTTCCTGTTCTCCTTATCCACATAACCACATGAACTACATGTCTGTGAGCTATAGGCTGGATTAACCTCCATGACTTCTATACCATACTCTTCCTTAATTTCCTGTAGCTTCCTCTTTAGCTCACCATAACCGTATCTTACGATAACCCGCTTTACAGCTTTCGGATACTCTAACAAAAACTTCTTATAAAGGCTCTTTAGGTTCTCTATGACTATCACTTTTGGAGCATAGAGCTTTACAATCCTGTTTATTATCCTTCTGATTTCATTCTTTATGAATGCAGATAGCTTTTCTGTAAGTCTTACAAACCTCTTGCTTTCTGTTGGCTTTATCCCTTGTCTTTGCAGGTTTCTTTGTAGTCTATCTATCTTCTCCGCATATTCCTTAACCTTTTCATACAACTTTCTTCCAAATAAATCTCCTTTTGAGCTACTTAAAAAGTTCCTAAGTCCAAAATCCAAGGCTATTATTTCTTCTCCTTCTATTTTCTTTGGTTCTATCTCTTTTACTATCCTTAAAGTACGGTCTTCTTCTATCTGGACTAGGTTTGTTATCTTACCTCTTCTTTTCTCAAAGTAGTCATGAAATTTGACAGGCAAATAAATGGGTTTTCCTTTCTCAAAAGTAGATAGTCTTATCCATCTGTCAAAATGTTGAGCTTTCTCTGGCTCTTCTATCAGGGCTGTCTTGCTGTCAAGTATGAGAGAAACCTTGTTAAATTTAGGTTTTCTCCATTTGTTCAGTAAATGCTTGAAGACCTTTTTGACTAACAGCCTTTCTTCCTCTGTTATTTCATATTCAAAAACAGTTTTGTTTTTGTATTCCACATAAACAGCTTTTTCAGACTTTCTTATGAGCCACTCGTTGTTTTTGTTAAGATATAGCAAAACCCTTTTGGTTTTCTCCGGCAGATTGGAGTTTTTGACAATTTCAGAAAATCTGTTTTTGATATTGGAAATAAAGCTTTCCAAAACAGGCACTACCACATGGTATTGAATGGTGTATTTGTATCTTTCAGAGAGGTTAGAGCTTATATGTTTTATGTTTGCCTTTCTGTTGAAAGAGCTTGTGTTAAAAAATAGAAACCACTGATAGCTGGCTATGGCTTTTGCTGTTTTTCTGTATTCTATGAGCAATTTTTTGATAATGTCCTTTTTCCTTTTTGTCAAAGGGCATGAGACCTGAACGGCTCTATGCATCTTTATATTGAGCAATATAGTATGTTTGAGTAAATTTGTCAATAAAAATTGGAACTGGTTTCTAAGACCTTGCAGTGGTAGGGAATGCTGGAGTAGTTCACTATTTTGAAGGTCTAAAGGCTTTAACTTTCTTCTCGTCGGTAGTTATGTATGGTCCTCCTATCAGATCTATACAGTAAGGAATAGCCGGGAATACCGCATCTAAACATACCTTAATGGATTGAGGTTTACCCGGAAGGTTTACTATCAACGTACTTCCTCTTATACCTGCGATCTGTCTTGAGAGTATAGCTGTAGGTACCTGATTTAAAGAAACGCTCCTCATAAGTTCTCCAAATCCGGGAAGTAGCTTTTCACATACCGTTTGAGTAGCTTCGGGAGTTACATCCCTCGGTGCCGGACCTGTCCCGCCGGTAGTAAGTATAAGACAACATTTATCTATATCAGACATATGTACGAGAGCCCCTTCTATTATGTCCCTCTCATCTGGTACGATCCTGTAAACGATTTCAAAGGGTGATGTGATCACATCGTTTAGGTACTCTATGATGTACCTGCCACTTATGTCTTCATATTCTCCTCTACTTGCTCTGTCGGATACTGTCAATACACCTATCTTCGCCTTTCCCTGCATGAAGTATATTATAGGATATGTACACAAGTATAGTAATAAGAGGAGCAAGACAGCACAACCTAAAAAATGTAGATCTTGATATACCCAAAAACAGGCTGGTTGTGATCACGGGTCCCTCAGGAAGCGGAAAATCTTCACTCGCTTTTGACACCATATATGCGGAAGGACAAAGAAGGTACGTAGAATCCCTATCTTCTTACGCGAGGCAGTTTCTGGGTGTTATGGAAAAGCCAGATGTAGATATAATAGAGGGTCTTTCTCCCGCTATTGCCATAGATCAGAAAACTACATCAAAAAATCCACGTTCAACTGTGGGAACAGTTACAGAAATATACGATTATATGCGAGTACTCTGGGCAAACATAGGCAAACCTTACTGTCCCACATGCGGAAGACTCCTGGAGGGTCTTTCAGCTCACGAAATGCTTGAGAAGGTTTGGGGAAAATACAGCGGAAGAAGAATCACGGTACTTTCACCTGTTGTCAGGGGTAAGAAGGGTGAGTTTAAAGACATAATTAAGGAACTTTACATGAAAGGCTTTTCAAGAGTCAGGGTAGATGGAGAGTACAGAAGGATAGAGGACGTTCCGCCTTTGGATAAAAACAGAAAGCACAATATAGAAGTAGTTATAGACAGGCTTACCCTTGAGCCAGAAGAAAGGGCAAGACTTTTAAGTGCTATAGAGAAAGCTCTTGAACTTTCAAAGGGTCTCTTGGTAGTTCAGGATGTGGAGAGAGAGGGTGAGGAAGTCTTTAGTGAGAAGCTGACGTGTCCCGAACACGGTTTTTCCCTTCCGGAGTTATCTCCCAGACTCTTTTCTTTTAACTCTCCTTACGGTGCGTGTCTAACCTGCAAAGGCTTAGGTGTAAAGTGGGAGATAGATACAAAGCTTCTCGTAGACGAAGATGATTCTGCGGTAGATGCCTTTAGGATAACAGAAACGGGCTTTTTCAATTACCTCAAGTACCCGATTATAAACATTTTACGCCAACTCGGTTATGACCCAAAAACAAAATACGGTGCGCTTCCTGAGAGCGTAAAGAAACTTCTCCTGTATGGTGGAGAGGTGAGGGGTGCCGTTTTTGAGGGGATAGTTAGGCATCTTGAAAGGCGCTTTATGGAAGAAGACTCTGAGAAGATAAGGGAGGAAATAGGTGAGTATATAAAAGAAAGACCTTGCCCTGCATGCGGTGGATCAAGATTAAGAAACGAAGCCCTTTCTGTGCTTGTATTAGGTAAAAATATATGGGAAGTTTGTAAAATGCCGGTGGCTCATGCGAGGGAGTTCTTTTTCCGCTTACTTGATAGCCTTACTGGAAGGGATTACATAGTGGCTGAAAAGCTTCTAAAAGAGATCGTAGACAGACTCGGTTTTCTGGTAGACGTTGGGCTTGATTATCTTGACCTTGCGAGAGGAGCATCCACGCTTTCTGGCGGTGAGATGCAAAGGATAAGGCTTGCAACACAGATAGGTTCCAAGCTCACTGGTGTGTTGTACGTACTTGACGAACCATCCATAGGACTTCATCCCAGAGACACGCACAGACTTATAAAGACCCTGAGACACCTCAGGGATCTTGGCAATACTGTACTTGTTGTAGAACACGATCCCGAAACTATAATGTCTGCGGACTGGGTGATAGATATGGGTCCGGGTGCTGGAAAGATAGGTGGTGAGATAGTTGCTCAAGGTAGCCTGGAAGATATCATGAACCACCCCAGATCCTTGACAGGCGCTTATCTTTCTGGAAGGCTTGAAATACCAATGCCGGAAGTTAGAAGGAAACCCAAGAGTAAGTGGATAAGGATCGTAGGAGCAACAAAGCATAATCTGAAAAACATAACCGTTGAGATACCCTTAGGACTTTTTGTATGTGTGACAGGTGTTTCTGGAAGCGGAAAGTCTACACTCATATATGACATACTCTGGAATTATGCAAGATCAATCTTTTTTGAAGGTGAACCGGATAAGGAAGGCTTTGAAAAAATAGAAGGTCTTGAACACGTTGATAGAGTAATAAATGTAGATCAATCACCCATAGGTAGAACTCCAAGAAGCAATCCCGCTACTTACACTAAGCTCTTTGACCTCATAAGGGATCTTTTTGCAAATACTCCGGAGGCAAAGGCGAGGGGTTACAGCGCAGGTAGATTCTCCTTCAATGTAAAAGGCGGTAGGTGCGAGGCATGTCAAGGTGAAGGAGTTATAAGGGTTGAGATGCACTTTTTACCACCCGTCTATGTCACGTGTGATGTATGTAAAGGCAAAAGGTACAACAGGGAAACTTTGGATATTCTTTTTAAAGGTAAAAACATAGCTGATATCCTTGACATGACGGTAGACGAAGCGTACGACTTTTTCTATCATCACACAGCAATAAGAAGAAAACTTCAGCTTCTCAAGGATGTAGGTCTTGGTTACATAAGACTCGGACAACCAGCGACTACGCTTTCCGGTGGAGAAGCCCAAAGGATAAAGCTCGCAAGAGAACTATCAAAAAAGGATACTGGAAGCACCCTTTACTTACTTGATGAACCAACAACAGGACTTCACATGGATGATGTGAAAAAGCTCATTGATGTACTTCAGAGACTTGTGGATAAGGGGAATACAGTAGTCGTTATAGAACACAATATGGATGTAATAAAGTGTGCGGACTGGATAATAGACCTCGGACCTGAAGGTGGTGAAAAAGGAGGTTTCCTTGTCGCTTGTGGAACTCCTGAAGAAATAATGGACAATCCGCATTCATATACAGGCTTTTACCTTAAGAAATACCTTACACAGCGAACTACCGCATGAATCTTACGAATATCACATTATTTGTCATCACTGGAGGTTTCAGACAGTAAGCGTTCGCCTTTTACTACACCTACAAAAGCCTTTTGAATTATGCCATTTTTTACGTAAAGTGTGGTAGGCGTTGCCACTATACCGAGCCTTTTTGCAAGTAAGGAGCCTTCGGGCGAAAAGATATCCACCTGTTTTACCTGCGCTCTACCTTTGAGCTTTTCTATCTCTCCCTTCATAATTTTGCAAGCACCGCACCTGTCGGAATAAAAGTAAACAAAGCCATTACGTATAAAATCCACTTCTTTTCCCTTCATTTCTTTGATTCTCCTTATAACCAAAAACCTCAGCCAAAGTACAAAAGCAAGAAAGGCAAAGAGGACAGCAAGGAAAGTAAGTTTAAACACCCACTCCATGCTTTTTCTCCAAACTTATGGCTTTTTTTAATGCGTTCAGTTCTTCATCCGTCATATCTCTCCATCTTCCTGACGGAAGATTTCCAAGCTTTACTGGTCCTATCGCCGTCCTTTTGAGCTTCTTTACCTTATGTCCAAAGTATGCCATAAACCTTTTGACTATGTGCTTTCTCCCTTCGTGAAAAATTACTTCCAATAAAGTGATGTTTCCTTTTACTTTTACTATCCTGACGCTATCCGGTTTGGCAAATCCATCTTCAAGATCCGCACCTTTCTCCATAGCTTTTAATGTCTCATTACTCACTTTACCTTCTACCCATACAAGATACGTCTTGGGCAGTTTGTATTTAGGATGCGTGATCATGTTGGCAAGTTCTCCGTCATTTGTTAAGATCAGCAATCCTTCAGCGTTGTAGTCCAGCCTTCCTGCGGGATATACCCTTTCAGGTATATCTTTTATAAGATCCTTTATGCTTCTCTTTCCATCTTTACCGCTCACAAGAGAGGTAAGATAACAGCAAGGCTTGTTAAGAAGCACATACCTATATCTGGGTGGTTTTAAAATCTTCCCCTCTACCTCAACCACATCCGTAGTTGGGTCTACCCTGTAGCCAAGCTCCTTTATAACAAGTCCGTTTACCTTCACTTTGCCGGCTTTTATAAGCTCATCAGCTTTCCTTCTGGATGTAAGTCCGCACATAGATATGTATCTGTTTAGTCTCACCAGTACCTTTCTTCTTTCCACGGATCACCCCTCATATTGTATCCTCTTTGCTCCCAAAATCCTGGCACGTCTTTCTCCATAAACTCCATACCCCACACATACTTGGCGCTTTTCCACGCATATAGCTTTGGAACAACGAGTCTTAACGGATACCCGTGTCTTTTTGGTATGGTATAGTTATTCATCTTGTATGCTAAGATCGTGTCTTCTTCCAGCAGGTACTCAATGGGAATGTTTGTCGTGTATCCTTCAAGGCAGTGAACCATTACAAATCTGGCTTCCTCTTTCGGCTTTACCTTATCAAGTATGTATCTGGTTTGGATGCCCTCCCAGAGGATCTCCTTCACACTCCACCGTGTCACACAGTGAAAGTCTGCGATTAGTTCAATGGACGGCAGACGGAGAATCTCCTCATAAGTGAGTTCCAGAGGGTTTTCTATAAGACCAAAAACTTTGAATCTGTATTTATCCATATCCCAATCTGGTATATCATCCACTATATCGTAAACTATTGGTGCGCTTATCCACCTTTGCCCAGGCGGAAGCCTGTCTTCTCGCAGGTTTATAGAACTTATCACTTTCTCCATGAGTATCCCAATTTAGTTTATCACCTCTTTAAAACTATGCTGCAGGTCAGTTAAAATATTTCCACATGGCAAAGTTCATATTTGTTACAGGTGGGGTGCTTTCCGCTCTCGGAAAAGGTGTCACATCAGCATCCATAGGATCCCTTCTTGAGGAGATGGGCTACAAGGTGACCTTTCAAAAGCTTGATCCCTATCTCAACGTTGATCCCGGAACGATGAGCCCTTACCAGCATGGAGAGGTTTACGTTACTGAAGATGGAGCGGAAACGGACCTTGATCTGGGTCATTACGAGAGGTTTACCTACTCAAGGATGGGCAAAAACAACAACGTGACCGCAGGAAGGGTGTACTTTAATGTTTTGGAGAGGGAAAGAAAAGGGGGATACCTTGGTGCTACCGTGCAGGTAATACCACATATAACCGACGAGATAAAGAGACTTATAAGGTCAGTAGAGGGAGACAACGATATAGCCATAGTGGAAGTGGGAGGTACTGTGGGGGATATAGAAAGTTTACCCTTTTTGGAAGCCATAAGACAGATGTATACGGAGTCAAGAAGGGAGGATATGCTCTTCATACACGTCACATACGTACCTTACATAAAGAGTGTGGGGGAACTCAAAACTAAACCTACGCAGCACTCGGTTAAGGAACTCAGAGCCATAGGCATACAACCAGATATGATAGTTTGCAGATCGGAGTTTGAAATCCCAAAGAATATAAAGGAAAAAATAGCTTTATTTACGAGCGTCAGCGAATACTCAGTAATTTCGGCACCGGATGTAGAGTATATATACGAGATACCCATAATATTTAAAAGACAAGGTGTTGATAGGATAATAGCTAAACATCTTGATCTTTCTTACAAGGATGTAACTATAAGGTGGGAGGGCATAATGGAGATCATAAGGAGGGCTAATAAGCACGTGACTGTGGGGGTTGTTGGTAAATACATGTCCCTGAAGGATTCTTATAAGAGCATACATGAAGCACTCTTGCACGGTGGCATAGCCAACGGTGTAAAAGTGAACGTAAAGTGGATAAACGCAGAGGATTTTGAAGAGAGCGATCTGAGAAATGTAGACGGAATACTTGTTCCTGGAGGCTTTGGTGAGAGGGGTACGGAAGGTAAGATGAAGGCTTTAAGGTACGGAAGAGAGAATAACGTACCTACATTTGGTATATGTCTGGGTATGCAACTCATGTGTGTAGAATTTGCGAGAAACGTCTTGGATCTAAAGCAAGCCAATTCAACTGAGTTTGATCCCAACACACCGCACCCAGTTATAGATCTTATGGAGGATCAAAAAGGTATAGATAAACTGGGAGGAACTATGAGACTTGGTTCTTACCCCTGCATGCTCGTTTCAGGCAGTAAAGTTAAAGAGATATACGGAAAGGATGTGGTTTACGAAAGGCACAGGCACAGGTACGAGTTTAACAACTCGTACAGGGACATTTACGAAAAGAGCGGTATGGTTTTTTCCGGTCTATCACCTAACGGAAAATTGGTGGAAATCGTTGAACTCAAAGATCACGCTTGGTATATAGGATGCCAGTTTCATCCTGAGTTTAAGAGTAAGCCCTTTGAACCCCATCCCCTATTTACCTCTTTTATCAGAGCCTGTCTTGAGAGGAGGCTTGCTTTTCAACTTTTATAAGTTCTATCACGGCAACATCAGGCGGTGAAAACAATCTCATAGGTGGTCCTCCTGTACCAACACCCTTGCTCACAAATACGTAAGAACTCCCCATTTTAACCAATCCCCTGTCTGTGAGGAACATCTTGCGAAGCAAAAACTCACCAATAGGTTTGTAAATACCTCCGTGTGTATGTCCGGATAACATAAGGTCAAAAAGCCCCACCGATTTGGGATTCAACCTCGGTTTGTGCTTGAGAAGTAGTATAAACTTCCCCTTAGGAATATCCCTTAAAAGCAGATACTCATCAAGAACACCCTCGCAGGCGTTGAAGAATCTGCAGTCATCATCATCAACACCTGCCACAATCAGAGGTCCCAAATCCTTCCATGCACCCCTCAAAAGCTCAAAGCCTGCCCTTTCGGTAAAGTCTATTGCCTGCTTTACACCTCTGTAATACTCGTGATTGCCCAAAACCGCAAACTTCCCCATAGGTGCGTTTATCTTTGAAAGCATCTTCGCAAGTCCGTCTTTTTTGTTCATATTACCATCAACGAGATCGCCTGTGGAAACTATAATATCGGGCTTTTCTTTCTCCCACACATCCTCCACTAACTTTATCTTGTCTGCACCCATAACGGGACCAAGGTGTAAGTCTGATATATGCAGTATCTTCATTCTACTCACCGGGAGCTTTTCCGTTTCTATCCTTATTCTTATTACATCAAGCCTTAAAGTCTCATAGTAGCTGTAAGCCGACAAGGATAAACTCGTAAGGAGTACTGTGTAAAGGAGAAGCCTGGGCGATGGAAGGGGGAGAGGGTTTATTCCTAAAAGTTGTTTGCTTGCAAAGACAACACCTCTGTAAAGATCAAACAGTAGAGTAAAGACGGTCACATAAAGCATGAAACCCATCCAAAGGAGACTTACCAGAGCGAGCCAATAAGTTATCTGCTTACTGATATCTCCGTCCAGAGTTCTCCACGCAATAGGTGAAAGTAGCATGATTAAAAAAATCAGTAAGATGGCAAAACTCTTGTACGAAGAGAAGTTTGGTTTTACAAGTCTAAAAAATACGTAAAAATGCATAAGAGAGTAAATGCTGAAAAAAGCAAGCACAAACCACTTCATAGCTCTATCTTATAGCCAAAGCCTCTCACCGTTTTTATAGCTTGTCCTTCCTTTCCGAGTTTTTCCCGCAAGTTCTTTATATGTACATCTATTGTCCTGTCGTAAATATCTTTCTTCAGTATGGTTTCTATAAGGTATTCTCTGCTAACAGGTCTTCCGTAGTTCTCAAGAAGAGCTTCAAAAATTCTGAACTCCGTAGGTGTAAGATCTATCTTTTCTTTACCTCTTCTAACTTCATACCTTTGAGTGTCTATCTCAAGCTCTCCCAATTTAAACGTCCCTCCCTTACCTATTTTTCCTGTTCTTTTGAGTACAGCTCTGACTCTTGCAAGAAATTCTTTTACCGAGAAAGGTTTAGTTATATAATCGTCAGCTCCGAGAGAAAACCCTTTTAGCTTGTCCTCTTCTGCATCCTTAACGGTTATGAATATTATGGGTACTTCTTTCAGATCTACGCGTGATTTTAGTATCCCAGCTACCCTAAAACCATCATAGTCCGGAACCATAACATCAAGGAGTATCAAATCCGGAGGCTCTTCCTCTATGGCTCTGAGAAGTTCCGCAGCTCTTTGGAAGGTTCTAACTGAGTACCCTTCCTTTTTGAGGTTATACTCAACTATCTCCGAAAGATCCCTGTCATCCTCAAGGAGGAAGACCTTTATCCCGCTCATAATTCAGGTTTTATCTTTATTACGACCTCGTCCGGGTTTATTACCTCACCTACAGAAACGAGTATCTCCTCCACAGTGCCATCTATGGGACTGTGTATCTCGTTTTCCATCTTCATAGCTTCAACCACAAACAGCACATCTCCCTCTTTTACCTTCTGACCTTTGCTTACCTTTATGTTCACCACTTTACCTGATATGGGTGAAGATATATCACCTATACTTATAGGCTTTGGTCTCTTAGGTTTGACTTCCCCCCCGGCAGGTATATCACCGTAAGGTATGCCTACGCTTTCTACCTCCCTGACGGGTTTTATGAGAACTTCTTCCAGTTGTCCGTCAAGCCTTATGAAGAAGGTTTTTCCTTCTGGTGTTGGCTCTCCTCTTCCAGCCACCTGTACGTGATACTGCTCGCCGTGTACCGTTATAATAAACTCCACAGGTATTTTTTCCTTCCTTTCGTGATCTTTCACAACCTCCTCAAGCTCTGGAGGTAGAGCCTCTCCCTTTTCAAATTTCTCCCTCCACTCAAAAAATTCCTTGGCAACCAATGGAAAGAGAGCGTAAGACAATACATCTTCTTCACTTCTTGCACCCAGCTTAACAGCTTCCTCTCTTAGTTTGTTAAGCTCAGGTGGAATAAGGTCCGCTGGTCTTATGTGGTATATGGTTTCCTCTTCACCAAGTACCTTCTTTATTATTTCCTCTTTTATGGGTGCAGGAGGTTTACCGTACAGACCCTTCACATAATCCCTCGTTTCCTTAGTTACCACTTTGTACCTTTCCCCGTGAACTACGTTGAGGAATGCCTGAGAACCTACTATCTGACTTGTTGGAGTTACTAAAGGAGGGTAGCCCAGGTCTTCCCTTACTTTTTTTACCTCCTCAAGTACAGCTTCAAGACGGTCCTCCATACCCTGCTCTTTGAGCTGACTTATAAAGTTGGTTATCATACCACCTGGTACTTGATGTGAAAGCACTCCTACGTCTGGATAAGGTGGTAGCACATCATATTTAGCGTACTTCTTTCTTATTTCTCTGAATAGATCTCCGGCTTTTTGGTATAGCTTTTCATCCACGCTTACCTTGTAGCCAAACTCCTTCAACACGTATATCATAGTTTCCCCTGGGGGATGGGAGGTTTGACACGAGAGGCTATAAAAAGCTGTATCTATCATATCCGCACCCGCTTCTATGCCTTTGAGCTGTGCCATCTCTGCAAGATCAGCGGTTGTCTGTGTGTGAAGATGTACCGGATAGTTGGGAAATTCGGACTTTAAAGCCATAACGAGATCATAAGCGATCTTAGGAGATAACAAACCAGCCTGATCCTTTATGGATATGATATCAATTCCCATATCTACAAGTTTTTTAGCTATGTCCAAATAGTAACCTACAGTATGCACAGGACTTATGGTGTACGAGAGAACTCCCTTTACTACTGCTCCAAGGTTCTTTGCTACCTCTATAGACTTTTTCATATTTCTGATATCGTTCAGAGCATCAAAAATTCTGAACACCTCTATACCATTATCGTAAGCCTTCTTGATGAAGGCTTCTACCACATCATCGGAATAATGTTTGTATCCGACTATGTTTTGACCTCTCAGGAGCATCTCCAGTTTTGTGTTTTTTGCGTGATCCTTGAACTTTCTGAGCCTTTCCCAGGGGTCTTCTTTAAGATACCTCAGACATACATCAAAGGTTGCACCTCCCCATACCTCCAAAGACCAAAAACCGCATCTATCAAGCAACTCAATGATAGGTAACATATCGTCCGTCTTTACACGGGTTGCGAGTATGCACTGTATACCATCTCTGAGCGAAACGTCGGTGATAAGTATTTCACGCATATCAGAATTATAATCTAAGTGAGTGGTACAAATTCGTAATGTCTGTATAGATGTTCCCACAAGTATGACACTCTCAGGAGCGTTACCTCATCAAAGGGCTTACCTATAAGCTGTCCACCTACAGGCAGACCAGAGGACATGCCTATGGGTATGGAGATAGCTGGTAGTCCGGCAAGATTTACAGATACCGTAAATATGTCAGATAAATACATCTGTATGGGGTCAGAAGTTTTCTCTCCAAGTCTAAAGGCTACAGTGGGAGAGGTGGGAGACGCCAAAATATCCACCTTCTCAAAGGCTTGATCAAAATCCCTCTTTATTAAGGATCTTACTTTCATAGCTTTAAGGTAGTATGCATCGTAATAACCGCTTGAAAGGGCAAAAGTTCCAAGCATGATCCTCCTTTTTACCTCGGATCCAAAACCCTCATCTCTGGTTCTTGCATACATCTCAAAAAGATCCGAGTAATTGCTTGCTCTGTAACCGTATCTTACACCGTCATAACGAGCAAGGTTTGAGGAAGCCTCAGAGGGTGCTATAACGTAGTAAGCAGGTATAGAGTACTTCACGTGAGGTAGGGAAACCTCTTCAACAAAGTAGCCGTGTGCCTCAAGTTCTTTGAGGAAAGATTTAAAACAATCTATAACACCTTGCTCCATCTTAAAC
>JBEULM010000049.1 GCA_041287335.1 Hydrogenobacter sp. | reverse complement strand
AACTTTATCGCTTTGCGGTTCCACCATACAAATTTGACTATGAACCACTAAGACATACCTTAACACAAAGCCAAGAAGACCAAAAAAGATGGATTCTTATTGCTGGCTTTTTGCAAAGATGCGACCATTTTGCTTCTTGGTATGAAGCAGAAGGTGAAAATCTGGATGATGTAGAAATAAAGGTAGTTGAAGAAAGTGCTATTAAAGAAAAAATCAAAACCAAGATAGGAATACCAGATGAAAATCAAATATGGCAGATTGGAGTTGCAAAGGAACATAAAAACAAAAACCTTATCCTCATTGCTCCTACAGGTTATGGAAAAACAGAGTTTGCTTTTCTTTGGTCCGCAAACAACAAATTCATATATACTTTACCTTTACGTTCTGCGGTAAATCAGATTTTTGAAAGGGCTAAAAATATATTTGGTGAGGACAGAGTAGGACTTTTACATTCTGATGCTGATGTTCATCTTCTTGAAAAAGAAGGAGATATAGGAGACACGATGAAATATTACCAGCTTGCTAAAAACCTTTCCTATCCTGTTATAATATCGACTGGTGACCAGTTTTTCCCCTATGCTCTAAAGCCTCCGGGATATGAAAAAATCTTTTCTCTTTTCTCTTACACCAATCTGGTTATTGATGAAGTTCAAGCTTATGACCCGGTAGCCTGCGCCATAATCGTCAAATTTATTGAATGGGTGAATATTATGGGTGGAAAATTCTTACTTATGACAGCAACATTGCCTGAGTTTGTGAACAATGAGATTAAGGAAAGGATAGGTGAAGGCAACTTTGAAGAGATTAATATATACGAAGAAGAAGAGAAATTTAACAATATCATAAAACACAAATTGAATTTCCTTGTGATTAACAATGAAAATAACGTTTTTGAATTGCTAGATGAAATTTTAGATGAAATAATTAACAAAGCTCAGCAAGGCAAAAGAGTCCTTGTTATTATGAACACAGTTCTACAAGCTCAAAAGGTTTATGAGAGGTTAAAGGAAAAAGCTCCAGATAATATGAAAAATAATATCTTTCTCATACACTCAAGATTTACTTATGAAGACAGAAGAAATAAGGAAGTTGAATTGATAGAAGAGAAATTTAAAAATCCAAAACCTCAGAATGAAAACGAAGGCAAAATTTTAGTAGCAACACAAGTTGTAGAAGCGTCCTTAGATATTGATGCTGATGTTTTATACACTGAAATATGTCCCCTTGATGCTCTAATTCAAAGAATGGGTAGAGTTTTAAGAAGAATTGGAGCGAATTTTGAATTTGAAGGAGAAAGTAATGGCAAAAAGGTATATAAAAATTCTTTAAATCCAGACCAAAAATATGAAATTGATTTATCAAATCCCAATATCCACATTCTCATATTTAAAGATGGTCTTGAATCGGGAGATGGAAGGGTTTATTATAAAGAGCTGTTAAGGTTATCCTTAGTGTGGCTATGGAAAAAACTACAAGGAGATATTTCTAATATTCAAATTGGAAATGAAGATATAGAGAAAAAGAAATTTTTTGATGAACATTTTGAAAAGCTTATAAATGAACAGGAAAATGAAACTGGTGAAGGTAAAAAGAAAAAAAGGAATTCAGGTAGTAATAAACAGAATGTATACGATTTATTGTTAAGAGAAGACAAGTGGATAAATAAATTAGACAATATGACTGTTGAACTTTCCGAATATGATAAATACAAACTTGTAGAGCTATTTTACAAGTCCCTTAGTGGGGAAAGTGAATATCGTAGAAAATTTTATGAAACTCTTGAAATTTTAGAAGCTGGATATATGTCTGAGAGAAAATCAGAAGCTCAAAGGACTTTTAGAAAAATTTATGATGTTGATGTGGTGCCTGCCAATTTGATTAAGAAGCTCATTGACGAAGTTAATAAATTTTTCAACAAACCACAAGGAAAATCATTTACCAGTTTTAAATCGGAAGTCTTATCAAAGTTTGTAGTTTCAGTGCCTTACAGAGATACCAAGCGGGCAGACTGGATTTATTACGATGTAGAGAAGGAACTGCAGGATGATAATATTAAAAAACGACTTAAATCCTGGCTTTCTGGGATATATAAAATTGATAAAAACTATGATGAAGAAAAGGGAATGCTTAGGTAGTTAATTGGCTTGTCGTCCTGAATTTTTCAAAGGCTTTTTTTATTCCCCTAACCGCTTGTCTTATACGATGTTCGTTTTCTACAAGAGCAAACCTCACATAACCTTCCCCGTATTCGCCGAAACCTATACCCGGTGAGACAGCTACCTTTGCTTCTTTCAAAAGGAAAAAGGAGAAATCTAAGGAGTTCATACCTATCCATTCAGGTATTTTTGCCCACACAAACATGCTTCCCTTAGGTTTTCTTACATCCCAACCTATGCGGTTTAAACCTTCTACGAGTATATCTCTCCTTTTTCTGTACACTTCTCTGTTCTTTTCCACTATCTCGTACGGACTCTCAAGAGCTATTATAGAGGCTACTTGTATAGGTGTGAATACACCATAGTCCAAATAACTTTTGAGATGAGCGAGATTTTTTATAAGTACTTCGTTTCCTACTACAAAGGCTACTCTCCAACCAGCCATAGAAAAACCTTTTGACATAGAATAAAGCTCAACCGCCACATCTATAGCACCCTCTATCTGAAGTATGCTCGGAGGTGTGTAACCATCAAAACCTAAGTCAGCGTAAGCAAAGTCATGTATTATCCAGATACCTTCATTTTTGGCAAGTTGTACCACTTCCTTGAAAAAGTCCTTATCCACACACAACGTTGTGGGATTATGTGGAAAGCTAAGAACTACAGCTTTGGGTTTTCTGAAAGATGTCTTGAGAAGATCATAAAGTCTTTTTATAAAGCTTTCCTGAAAGTCTTCCTCTGGCAGTAGAGGTACGGAGATCGCATCACCATTGCATATGATGGGCGCGTAGTAATGAATAGGATATGTAGGGTTTGGGACTATAACTGTGTCTCCAGGTTCGAGCATGGCAAGCATGAGGTGGGAGTATCCTTCTTTTGCTCCTATAGTCATTATGGCGTTTTTTTCGGGATCAAGCTCCACTCCATATTGCCTTCTGTAAAACTCACATATAGCTTTTCTGAGTCTGGGGATTCCTTTTGATGCTGAATATCCGTGTACATGGTGTCTGTTTGCTACCTCACAAAGTTTGTCTATTATGTGTTGTGAGGGAGGTATGTCTGGATTCCCCATGCCCAGATCAACTATATCCTCTCCCTCCTTCCTGAGTTTATACTTAAGTTCATTCACCACAGCAAACACATACTTAGGTAATTTCTTAACTTTAGGAAACATCCATTCTTCACTCATTTTCCGTTTCCTCTTCAAGTTCTTTGCAGTTTATGCACATAGTAGTTACCGGTCTGGCTTTTAATCTCTCAAAAGGTATCTCCTTACCGCAGTTTTCACACACCCCGTAAGTGAAACTCTCCATTTTAGCAAGAGCGTAATCTATCTTTCTGAGGAGCTTTAACTCTCTCGTTTTTACCCTTTGGAGTTGGATGTATCGTTCCGTCTCTATATTGGCTCTGTCTATCTCGTCCCCACCCTCAAAAGTTACGTTAGAGGGATCTTTTATCTGCTCGTCAGCTGACTTTATTATCTTTTCCCTCATAGATAGCAAAAGCTCTTTGAGTTCTTTTACCTGATCCTGCGTAAGATGATGCATAAATTTAATTATAATCAAATGTTCAAGATTATACTAACCAGAAGTGAGGAAGATATAAATAGAGACAGAAGCATTTTTGAAAGGGAAGGATTTGAAGTAATTTCATTGCCTCTCGTAAAGACCGTAGATCTTGACTTTGAACTTCCAAAGGAGGATTTTGATTTTGTGATATTCCAGAGTGCTAAGGCTGTAAAGTACTTTTTTGATAAGAACAGGCTCAAAGGGAGTGAAAAGATCATAGCTGTGGGGGAAACCACCGGGAAAGCCCTTGAAAGCTACGGGTACAACACTTACATGATGCCAGAAAATTACTATGCTGAGGAAGTAAAGCATCTTATAAAAGGAGAAAAGGTTAAAGTTCTTATCCCACGCTCACGCGAAGGTAGAGAAAACCTCATAATGGATCTGAAAGAGATGGGTTTTTACGTTTATGCAGTAAATGTTTATACAACTCAGCCCGTTCTATATAGGAGAGATGAATTCTTAAGGGTAATCAGTAAAGGAAACGTGATAGTTTTTGCAAGTCCCTCCGCGGTAAAGAGTTTTTTTGCAAATTTACCAAAAGATGAAGGGATAAGGGTTTTGAAAGAGAAAATAGCTGTGTGTATTGGCAAAACCACCAACGAAGAGCTTATCTCTCTGTCTGGACTATGCGGTCTTTTGCCTGAAAAACCGAGCATGAAAAGCGTAGTAAAACTCATAAAGTCTTTGGCATGAAATTTGCTATAAAAAGAGGTATGAACCAGCGCACTCTAAAAGAGAATCTTTCCTTTGAAGGTGTTGGTATACACTCGGGAACCTTTGCAAAGATCCTTTTACATCCAGAAAGGGAAGATACTGGTATAAGATTTTTAAAGGATCGCGTTTACATACCTGCCAATTTTCGGTTTGTAGTCAGTACGGACCATTCAACGGATCTCGGAAAGGATGGGGTGGTTATAAAGACGGTAGAGCATCTTATGGCAGTCCTTTACATGCTCGGTGTGGATAATGTAACTATTGAGTTTGTAAAAGGTTTTGAAGTGCCTATACTTGATGGAAGTGGCTATTACTTTTACAAATTCCTCAAGGATAACGTTATAAACTTAAACGCACCTGCAAGTATCGTGGAGATAAAACACTCCTTTGAAGTTAGAAACTGCAAAGCTAACATAAAGGCTATACCTTACCAAGGTTTCTCGGCTGTTTATGTAGGTGGTCTTGAAGGCTTTTTTGAGGAAAGATCTGTAGAATTCAATGGAAATGTTAAAGATCTTGTCTTCGCAAGAACTTTCTGCTACGATTATGAACTCAAGCATCTTATAAACAGGGGTCTTGCAAAGGGAGGAAGTTTAAAGAATGCTTTACTATTAGGCAGGGGGTTTGTATACAACAGAGGAGGGTTGCGTTCTGAAGACGAACCTCTAAGGCATAAGCTTCTTGATCTTATAGGTGATCTTGCTCTTTTTGGAAGAAGGATAAAAGGACGCGTGATTTCTCACAAGGGAGGTCATACGCTGAATCACCAGTTCGTCGTAGGGTTAGAAAGTTTTTTAAGTAACCTCTCAGACACTACCTTCACATCATCCTCAGTATCAACCCCGTGATAGTAGTTATCCGTTAGAAGTACTTTTATCTTTAATCCCTTCTCTAAGAGTCTCAACTGTTCTAAGGATTCAAGTCTTTCAAGGTGTCCCTGCCCCCAGCTTGTAAACTCAAGAAGCACTTCCTTCCTAAAAGCGTATATACCTACATGTTTGAGAGGATAAAGGTCTGAATGGAGTTTCATGAATGGTATGGAACTTCTTGAGAAGTAGAGTGCTGTCCCATCCTCCGCTATTACCACCTTTACAGATGCAGGATCTTTGTAAAATTCAGTATCCCTACATGCTAAGGTAGCAACTGGGAAATCTTCAAGAGCTTTGAATAATCTTTTTATGTCCTCAGTATACACGAAAGGTTCGTCCCCTTGGTAGTTTATAACGTGATCAACTCTCTCATCCCTCAGTGCGTAAGCTACCCTATCACTACCCGATGGAAGTTCAGAGGGCGTGTAAACTACTTTTACGTTAAGATCTTTTACCGTATCAGCTATCCTCTCACTGTCTGTTGCTAAAATAACTTCCTCCCCAGTTTTCAGGCAACCTTCTACAACCCATCTGATAAGAGGCTTGTCAACTATGATAGTCAAAGGTTTTTCCTTTAGCCTTGTGGAAGAAAGTCTTGCTGGTATAACTATAACCCTTCTCATCTTTAAGTATCTTACCAAAACTTGATCCCTATCATATTGCAAATATTTTTCATTTACTTATAATACTCAATAACAACAATTTCATTGGAGGTGGTAAGATGCAAGAAGTGAAGATAGGGCAAAAGGTTCCAGGTTTTGAGCTGGAAGTATATGAACCTCAAAAGGGAAACTTTAGTAAGATCTCTCTGAAAGATATACTGCAAAAAGGTAAATGGGTTGTGCTATTCTTTTATCCCGCTGACTTTACTTTTGTGTGTCCCACAGAGCTTGCGGATCTTGCCAATTACTATAGAAAACTGCAAAGCATGGGTGTAGAAATCATATCCGTATCCACAGATACCAAATACACGCATCTTGCTTGGCATAGAACGGAGAAACTCCTTGAAAAAGTGAGCTTTCCCATGGGTGCGGATACTACTGGTAAGATCTCAAGACTTTTTGGTGTTTATGATGAGGATACGGGGCTGGCTCTTAGAGGCACCTTCATAATAAATCCTGAAGGTATTCTCGTAAGTTCGGAGATAAACTTTTATAACGTAGGTAGAAATGCTGAGGAGCTTGTGCGGAAGATGGAAGCAAATATATATCTCATGAGTATCCCTCTGCATAGACAGATATCCCATTTATAGACATCTATCTATGCATCAGGTTTAGGACTGTGCCTGAAAACCCCCTGAAATAAGGATTTCCAGACAGTAAGCCCAGTGCCTTACTCCTCAGGCACTTATACCGCTCGCTAAACAGATTTTTTATGAACTCCTCTATCTGTTTAGCAAGGGCTTTGTCAA
>JBEULM010000048.1 GCA_041287335.1 Hydrogenobacter sp. | reverse complement strand
CTTTTTGGCACAGCATGGCATAGAGTTTGAAGTGGTTCCGGGTATAAGCTCCGCCATAGCGGTGCCAGCCTATGCAGGCATTCCTTTGACCTTTAGAGGCATATCTTCTTCCTTTGCCGTCATAACTGGGCATGAGGACCCAAAGAAAGGAAGTTCAAGCATAGACTGGGAGAGCCTGAAGGGGATAAACACCCTTGTCTTTCTTATGGCGGTTTCAAACAGGCAGGAGATAGCAAAGAGGTTAATAAGCGTGGGGAGAGAGCCGAAAGAACCCGTAGCCTTTATAGAGAGGGGAACAACGAAGGAGCAGAAGGTAGTTATTACAAGCCTTAAGGAGCTTTCTGAGAACCCACCTGAGGTGAGACCCCCTGCTGTTATGGTGGTGGGTGAGGTGGTGAAGACAAGAAACTTGCTTTTTGAAAAACATTTAGAGGAGGCAAAGACATGATAGAACCGCACGGTGGAGAGCTTGTAAATAGGGTTGTACCTGAAAAGGAAAAGCTCAAAATCCTTGAGGAGATAAGGGACCTGCCTAAGATTACCGTAGGCTTGGATGCTCTTTTGGATGTGGAAAATATAGCAACTGGCGTTTTCTCTCCCATCAAAGGATTTATGACAGGCGAGGAGCTACTTTCTGTAGGTTACAATATGTGCCTGCCTGACGGAACTGTATGGACCATACCCATAATACTGCAATTTAAAGAAAAGCCAAAGGTGGGAGAGAGAATAGTCCTGCAGGATGAAGAGGGAAAGGCAAAGGCTGTCGTTGATATTAGAGAGGTATACAAAATAGACCTTCCCCTTATAGCAAAGCTCGTGTGGGGAACCGAAAGTGAGGAGCATCCAGGGGTTAAACTCCTTTACTCAAAGGGGGAGTGGGCTGTTGGGGGAGATGTGTGGCTATTGGAAAGGATAAACCACCCTTTAAGAGATTGGATACTCGAACCAGAGGAGACTAGGAAGATTTTTGAGTATAGGGGTTGGAAAACTGTTGTAGGTTTCCAAACAAGGAACGCACCCCACAAAGCTCACGAGTATTTGCAGAGGATAGGCTTAGAAGTGGCAGATGGTTTGTTTATAAACCCAGTTTTAGGCTGGAGAAAGTCAGACGATTTTGACCCACAAACGATACTCACAGCTTACGAATATTTGATAAACAACTATTACCCTAAGAAAAGGGTTCTTCTTTCTGGTCTCGCTACAGCTATGAGGTATGCTGGACCGAGAGAAGCTGTATTTCATGCCTTAGTAAGGAAAAATTTTGGATGTACGCATTTCATAGTGGGAAGGGACCATGCCGGCGTTGGGAACTTTTACGATCCTTATGAAGCCCATCGCATATTTGACAGGCTTCCAAAAGACATAGGTATAGAAATAATAAGGGTTTCAGCAGTTTTTTATTGCAAGAACTGTGATTGTATGGCATCAGAAAAGAGCTGTGGCCATGGTGAAGAGGAAAGGGTATATGTAAGCATGACAAAGATAAGGGATATGCTTAGGAAAGGTGTTTTACCTCCGGATGAAATGATAAGGAGAGATATAGCACACCTTCTAATGGATGTACAAAACTTGACGAATATTCATTCATAATTTAAAATTATCCTATGGAGTATTTTGATACGATAATTGTAGGGAGCGGTCCAGGAGGTTATATGAGCGCAAAGCTACTTCTTGAGAAGAGGAAAAGGGTTGCCCTTGTGGAAAAATCCCTTTTTGGAGGTGTCTGCCTGAATGCGGGATGTATACCAAAAGAGGGGCTTTATAAACTCGCCCTCAGTGAAAGCAAACCAGAATGGAAGGTAGCGGTTCAAAGAATACAGGGGAAGGTGATAGAAATAAGGGATACGGCGCTCAAAAGTCTCGTCTCAAAGGGATTAACTTACATTGAGGGTGAAGGTGAACTCATAGACGAACGTGTGGTAAAAGTGGGGAGCAGAAGATTAACAGCTCAGCACATAATTCTTGCGTGTGGTTCCAAACAAAGGGAACCTGGCATATCTCCAGAAGATATTCTTAGAGGTCTGATTCTTCCAAAAGGTAATGTGTGTGTAGTTGGAGGTGGTGCGGCAGGATGCGAGCTTGCCTTTATACTGCGCTCCTTCGGTTTTAAGGTTTATCTTGTAAGGAGAGATACGGTTCTGAAGGGGTACGAAAATATACCTGAAGAGTTTGCTCAAAAGCTGGAAAATAAGTTGGAAGAGCATGGCGTGGAAATAGTAGAAAGCTTAAGGAAAGTGAATGCGGATATTGTAATAAGGGCTACAGGTAGAGTTCCTAACTTCTGTCAGGAAAGATTTCCTTTTGTAGGCGTTGATGAAAAAGGCTTTGTAAAGAGTGACGCTTTTTTGGAGACTACGACAGGTGGTATCTTTGCGGTAGGTGATATAATATCACCCATGGGTGCGGGCTACGCTTTTGAAAAAGCGAAAGTTGCGGTCCATAATATCCTTCAAGGTAAAGAGAAAAGCTTTGATCACAGAAAAGTACCAGTCATAATATCATCAGCTTACCAAATAGGTTTTGTAGGTGACATTAAGGATGCCAGGGTGTTAATTACCAAATCCCTCGGGATCAATCCTAAGTATTACGTTACGGAAAATAACGGTATCATTAAGGTGGGTTTTGATGATACAGGTAGGCTCGTTTACTGTTGTGTTATAGGTAACGAGGTGAGCGAAATACTAAACCTCTGTGCGACACTTCTTGGAAAGGACTTAGAGGAATACCTTTGTCTTGCCCACCCATCATACGGGGAAATAATTAACGAAATAATGTCCATAAAGCAGGAGGTGTGCCAATGAAGGATGCGGAAGTTCTTTCAAAAGTGCGCATATTCTTGAGGGAAGAAGGCGTCATAATCCCTAAGGGACCTATAAAGGAGTTTTATTCACAGCTTATAAAGTTGTCCGGTTTCGGTATAGGTGGACTTCTTGTATTTTCTGGTAAAAAGGCGGGTAAAATGGCAGGCGCTTACATAAAGAACATAGCCGGCGAGATAAATCCTACTATAGAAAAGGTTGTACCTTACGTGTGTGCCTTTCTTGAAGAGACAGGTATATGTAAAGTTGAGGAGTATAATGTATCCAATTCTCATATACTTTTCAGGGTAAGAGATTCTATATTTGCTCAAGGTGTGGAAAACAAAAAGCCTGTTTGTATGCCTTTGAGCGGTGCTATGGCAGGTGTGTTTGAAGAAGTAACAGGTAAAGAATGGGATTGTAAGGAAATTGAGTGCCAAGCACAAGGTAAGGAAAGATGTGTCTTTGAGATAAGACTCAAATACTAAGCTTATAAATAAGCACCCTGTTATTCCCTGTATCAGCAACAAGAAATATCTTACCTACTGCAAAAACGGCGTAAGGCCAGCAAAGGGAGTACTCATCAACTCTTTCCCAACGATTCTCTCCGCATTCAAAAAAATTCCTTTGTCCGACAACCGCTACAGGCTTTACATCTTTCCCCAACTCTTTAAAAATAAGCACTCTGTTATTGGAGGTATCTGCAACAAAAAGCAGGTCATCGTCTGCACCTACGCCATAAGGCAGATTCAGACTGAATTCGTCACACCCTTCCTTATGTCCTATATAGAAGCTACAAAGTGATGCATCCTTTAAAGAGGTTTCAAATACATAAACTTTACTCACGCCTGTGCCAGCATCCGCCACAAAAAAGCGATTATCCATCCTGCAAATTGAATGAGGCCAACTAAATCCTTCGTAAATATCGTCAGGAATTTGCATACTGTCAGGTATATCTTTCCATCGCAGTATGCGCCTGTTCCCCGTATCACACACATAAAAACCGCTACTATCATAAAAAACGCCAAAGCACCAAAAAAGCATACCTCTGTCAACCTGTTTGAGGTTACTCTGACCTATTACATGGTGAGGTTTTGAAAAATTCTCCTCCGGCAACTTTTCCCACATCAATACCCTGTGGTTCCACGCATCAGCTATGAAAAACTTCCCATCATCAGATAAAAAAACGCCAGTTGGCATAAAAAGACCCCTTTCTACATCTCCACATGCATTGGGGGAGTCACCGTAAAAGTCCCTCTGTCCAAGCACTACATCCGCAGGTTTACTTGAAATCGGAACACCTTTCCATATAAGCACCCTGTGGTTTCCCGTATCCGAAACTATAAGCACATCGTTTTTGAGGAATACGCCCCTTGGACCATACAGAGTGTACGCTGAAGCTTTAGCATCTGGTACGCGCATACCTCTTTCTGAAGATGCACCTATGACACTTAAGAGTTCAATTTTTAGCGTATCTTTAACCACAGGTAACCACCTTCTATTTTCGTAGGTATAGGCTCTAACTGTACGTAAGGTAAATTCAAACATTCTCCAGAGGTTATTCTGTATTCAAAACCGTGCCATGGACAGATCAATACACCGTCTTCTTTTATCTCTCCTTCGTGCAGAGGATATCCTTGATGGACACAGGAATTTTTGTATGCATAAACTCTACCCTCCCACAACACTACAACTGCATCAAGCCCTTCATTTAAAAATCTGCACATCCGCCCTTCTTTTAGCTCCCGAACTTCAAAGGCTCTAACGTAGTTACTCTTTTTGTCTGAGAGATCAAAAAGAGCTTCGGATGGCGTATCTTTTGCCAGCTCCACCCTCTCAATGTAAGGAACAAAGCTCTGTACCGCCTCGAGGATTGTCTGTTGGAGCGTGAAGGAAACTTGCGAACAACCAACGCATGCTCCCCTTAATCTTACATAGAGTGTTCTATCTTTTAAGTCCACAAATTCCACATCCCCACCGTGAGACCTTACATAAGGTTTTATAAGCTCAAGAGCTTTTATCGCTTTTGTTTTTTCATCCTCCTTTATTATGCGGTGCTTTAAAAGAAGTGCGTAAATCTCCGGCTCTTTTACAGCTTTGAGGAGAAACTCTTTGCCTACTATATCTTCTTTGAGTAGCTTTACCAATTTTAGGAGGGCTATTCGCGTAAACTCCTCAATGCTATTTATAAGTTCACTAACAACTTCCCTTTTCTCATCGTCAAAATCCCGCACTTTCTTTATAAGATCGTCTATTTTTTCAGCAAGCTTCTCAAATCTAAGATCTTCCGTCATTACGTACCTCCATAAGCGTATCTATTTCCTCAAGTATGTCCAAAATACCGCTTATCTCTTCTTCCATACCGTATTTTTTGAAGATCTCAAGAGCTTTGATAAGATGCTCCTTTGCTTCCGAAAGTTTACCAAGATGAGCGAGGGCGTTACCCATGTTAGCTAAGGTGCGTGCACAACCTACTTCATCCCCCATCTTCATGCGGTGATCCAATACCTCCCTGTAAAGATCCAAAGCCTTGAGAAGGTTTTTTACAGGGTCTCCTGTTGGTAGGTACTGGAGGGCATTAGCATAGTTCATTGTGGTACTTGCCCATTCTTTGGGATAGGCATTTTTGGTAAACACCTTAAGTGCTTTCTTCAGGCACTGCACACCGTAAGCTAACCTTACCTGATCCTCAAGATCTACAGCACCCACGGAGAGATGAGCCAACCCCATGTTGTTGTTTATGAGAGCATACATGTAAGGGTTTTTTTCGTATGTGAAAAATTCAAGAGCTTCCCAATAATACTTTACAGCGTTGGTTAAATTCCCTAAGGAGGAATAGGCATTTCCTAAATTGAAGGAAATCTCAGCTTTCAAATAGTCAGCGCCTGTATCTGACAATTTTCTCTGCAATTCTTCAAAAAGCATAACTGCAGCGTAACTTACCCCTCTGTGTTCAATAAGAAGCTTTGTCTTTTTAAAGAGTATTAAGGCTTCAAAAATGGGAGATATGCTTTTGACGAGTTTTAATGCACTCTCGAGGAGTGAAAGGGCATCTTCTGTTTTACCCTGCTCTTCAAAAGTCTGTGCCTTACTGTAAAGTATAAGAGCATTAAGGTCATCCCTTCCCGTATCTTTTATGTCAAAATCCTTGAAAAAGGCAATGTTTAGCATATATTCAAGCACCTGATCTCTTATCTTTCTCCTTTCACCAGTTAGCAAAGATAGATTATAGTTTTTCAAGTCATCTTCCTGTAAATCTGAGAGCTTGCGAAAGGCAGTTTCCCACAAGCCGTTTTTAACCGCAGGAAGAAAGTCCCATTCTGGTGGAATGTCATCAAATTTTAGCAATAGAACGGAATTGATACAGTTCTTCCATCTTTCTGAATAGGGAAGTATGAGAAAATTGAAAGGATAAGGGAGGATGCCTACAGGCTGAGGGAACACACCTTTCCAGTCCATTAACAGCACCCTCCTAAACCGTCGTTAATATACGGAATGTCTCTGTTAGCGCATCGTTTTATATAGCTCGCCGCCATCTGCGCCTTCTCTTTAGTAAAGTACCTTCCCACTTCGTACTTTACCAGTTCATCTTTGAAAAGGACTTCTATAAAAACACTCCACTGTCCATCTTTTTCTTCTACAAAAGTTTCAGCTATTAGTGCCTTTTCTTTAAACATGATGGTCCTCCTTACATAAGAGATACTACCAACCCCTTTTCTTCTTCGTCCCAAACTGCTTTTTTCTTCCCCGGAGATATTCCCGCAGGCAGAAGTTCCCACACGAGAACTGCTTTGCAACCTTCTTTGTTTATTCTCTTTAAGAGTAAGCCTCCCTGCACGTTGGTAGGTAATGGAATGATCGTAAATTGCATACCCTTAGGAACTACAAGTACGCTCATACAATCGCTAAAGTACTTATTTGCTATGTGAGAGGGTATAACTATGTATCCTTCTTCTGTAAGCTCCACCTCTACAGCATGATTCCCTTGTATATCGTGCATCTTCATTACGTAGTCCGCAAGCTCTTCCATGGCTTTCTTCACCTCCAATGACAAATCCTCTCCTATCTCAAAGTTTTTACCTTCAATTAGGTATACGCTTACCTTCCGAGGATACTTCCCGTTTAAGAGGTATTTGGCTAAAGCTATGGCATGATACCATTTTATTGAGTGAAGGTTTGCTTCCTCTATGGTTGGAAGCTCTTCAACTTCTTCTGAAGGTACGCAAAAAATCGTACCTGGTTCTTGATCGGTACTGCATGCATCCACTATTATTACTTCATCGGCATTTTCCATATGAAAGATTACATCTATACCGGATGTTCCGCCATCTACGAGCTTTACATTAGGAGGGAGCCCGCGCTCCCAAAGATACCTTACAAAGCGCGGACCCACCCCATCATCCCCGCGTAAAGGGTTTCCACACCCCACTATAACAACTTTCCTCATTTGAAAGTACCCAGTTTATATCTCGCTATCTCCTTCCCGCGCTTTTTGTCATATACATGAACCGTACAGACCAAACAAGAGTCAAAGCTTCTAGCCACATGAGCCACTTCTATTGGATCTTCTGGATTCTTTATGGGGGCACCCACGATAGCTTTCTCTATAGGACCCATTTGACCTTTGGAGTCTTTCGGTCCTATGTTCCACGCCGTTGGTGTAACTATTTGATAGTTCTTTATCTTTCCGTTCTCTATTACTATCCAGTCTTGAAGCGCTCCCCTTGCCGCTTCAGTACCTCCGTACCCTTTGCCCTCTGGAAGCTCTTTAGGCTTTTTGTAGAACCTATCATCGTCAAAATTTACCTTGGCAAGCCAGGCTTTCACCCACTTGTAATATTTCACTGCTTCGTGCATTCTTGCAAGCACTCTCACCATAACGCTCGGTCCTATCTTGTTCACTATGTTCTTAAATAGGGGATCTATAGCGTGTTCTATGCATCCGGACGCGTTACATGCGGATTTTGCCTCTTCATATCCGGCAACTACTTGCCTTGCTAACGGTCCTGCTTCAAGGGGTACAGGTTTGCCATCTATGAGATATCTGGGAGACTTTGCCCATGAATACTTGCCCTGCTTTTTGGCTACATCCGGATCGAGGGGTACAGTCTCACCTTCCCATGGATGGAGCAATGAAGAACCTTCAAAGTAAGAATGTGTGATGTCTTCTCTCACATTCATTTGGTCAAAGACGTAATACTTACCGTTGTATACTACACCGGAAGGAGCTTGTAGAGCTTGATTCCTGCCTTCTATGGTGGATACTGGATAGAATTCGGGATCTATGTAAGTACCGCAGGCTAAAAAGGCATTTACTCCAGCCCCGTACTTATCAAGCCCGTTTTCAAGGCAGAACCTTATGAAAAGACCACAATCAGAGGTCCTATGACTTTCACTTTCGTCAAGCCACTTTAGAACATCGTCCCAGGTTTTATTTTCGAGCCATCTGTCCACGGAGCAACCGAGCCATACTTTCTCAAGCCACTCGGTTCTATAACGCTCAAGGAGTGCATAAGCCCTAGTTATATGGTCAAGCTGAGGAGCACACATGACACCTCCGGGAACCATAAAGCTCGAGTGCGGCCATTGACCTCCGAACATGGCGTATACCTTTACAGGTAGGGCGGATATCTCAAGTCCTATCTTATAAGAGGTTCCCACAAAAGGTGCCCACCTTTTTACTACCTCATCGTAAAGCTTGCTTTTAGCATAGTTCTTATTCACGAAGTCTATTGCGAATATAGCGTAGTACCATCTTGGAACGGACTGAAGTGTCTCACAAGCTTGTGCTATATTCCTTATATGCCAAGCATTAGGTGGAACCTCCGTCCTCCATGCGGTATCAATAGCCTGACAGGCTTTATATAAATGACTTCCTCCGCATATACCACACACCCTAGGCGTAACAATGAGACCTGCAAGAGGATCTTTCCCGCGCAGTATGATCTCAAAGCCCCTGAACATTACAGCCTCCACCTGAACATCCGCGACGTGTCCGTCTTCCACGAACACGTCAGCTCTAACATCACCCTCCAGCCTCGCCAGAGGGTCTATAACTAAGTGTTGCTTTGTAGCCATGATACGTACCTCCTTAGAGTTTTTTCAAAATCAAACCACAAAAATGTCTTCGGTTGCCCACTTTGGTGCTGCTATCCTTGCAGTCATGGCGTGCAGCATATAAGTGAGCTTATCAGATTCATAAACAGCCTCCTTGGGTATTACTCCGGCAACTTTCTGCGTCTTGAATATGGTACCGGGTGCAAGATCAAACCATGGGAATGCGAATTCTGTACAACCTATGCAAGGATGTCCTGACCTCTGTTTTGAACTTACACCGTTCCACAGGATCCTGTTGCAAGGAGCGTGGGTAAGAGGTCCCCTACATCCTAATTCATAGAAGAGACAGCCCTTCCTAGTTCCTTGCCCGAACTCTTCAGCGGATATCTTCCATTCATGGAACTGAACCCTCGTACAACCTGTTTGTGAGAAGGTTTTGAAGAAGGTCAACGGTCTGTTGTACTCGTCAAGCTCTATATCCCCGGCTCTGCCAACTGCCAAAGCAACCAACACTTGAGTTATCCAGTCATAGTGAGCAGGACAGCCGGGGATATTTATAACAGGAAGTCCTCCTCTGGATACGAAGTTTTCACCGAGAAATCCACCCTTTTTTGTCTTATGAAACTGAAGCCCTGTGGATTCTGTGGGATTTGGGGGAACAGCCGGTATGTTTCCCTGGCATGCACAGTTTCCTACTGCAACGACAAACTTTGCTACGTGAGCAAGCTCATATACCCAGTCCTTCATAGGTCTTCCTGCAAACATGTTGTATCTGCCAGTCCCGTTAGGTCCAAGAACTACAGTACCCTCAAAGACGAATATATCTAAAGGTATCTTTTCATTAACTATATCTCTGAGAAGTGCCTGAACCTGATTGCCCATCTCAAGCCCTGCAGAAGGATGCCATAGTATCTCTATCCCAAAATCCGTCACGAGATCGCAAACTGAAGGATATTCAGCATTTAAAAAGGACATGGTGTTGCCATTACAAGCACCACCGTGCAGCCAAAGAACCGTAGCCATGATACGCACCTCCAAAGGTATTTACTTCACAATGATAAATCCTATTAAATGAATGTCCATTCAATTTTCTTATACCTCTCATAAGTAAAACTTATAGACAACGAACGAGTATTCATATATATTTCAAGGAGAAATTCGTGTAAGGAGGTAAGCCATGAGCTATCATAACTCTACCCTTATGGAAAGTCTCACGGTAGGTGAGGCTAACGAACAGCTTAGTCAGCTGATAGATAAACTGGAAGTTATTAACTTTTTACTCTCCTCTCTTGAGGAGCTTATGCAGAGGACTCCTTTTATTCTGGAATCCTTAAGCTCAGAAGTTATACGTTTTAGGGAAAAGTTCAGAGAGTCTGAAGACGGTATGAAGGGTATCCTTCAGCTTATTTATACGGCTATAGATGTATTGGGTAAGGAAAATATAAGCAAAGCCTTAAATGGGGTTTTGGAAGCATACAAAGAAGTGAAAGAACACGATTACAGGACAAGTATAACTGGGATAGTCAGAGCAATGACAGATCCCGACATACAGAGAGCCTTAGCCTTTGTCCTTCTTGCGCTCAAAAATATAGGGTCTTCCATGAGGTGAAGATATGAACAACGGATATGTCTTTTTACGGAGACCTGAAGATGAACTTGTTGAGGCTTACTTTAAAAAGGATGAAAACATAAGACATCTTACTATCTTTCTTTCAAGCATGGATGCTCTTGCTTACTTTGCACAAATACTGCACGAATATGTGGAAAGTAGAGAGGACCTTAGGAAATCCATTCACGAAACCGATACAGAAGAGAGAAGGAGAGCCATCTCAGATGGTTTACGCAGGATGGATCTTATGGTAAGAGAGCTATTTGGGGTGCTTGAGCTTGGTAATCTTGCAGACTTTGCAAGAGCAAATTACAGAGCTTACGAAGAGATGAAGAAATACAAAAAGAAGGTAGGATTGCTCGGAATTTACAGAGAGCTTAGGGATCCCCAGGTTCAGATAGCCTTAGGCTTTATGTTCACTCTCTTAAAAAACATAGCCTCCCTTTTTGGGGATAGGAAGGACTGAGAGCCTTCCGCCCCAATTCTTAAAAAAATGAGGTTAAAATCTATCATATGGAGAACATAAAAGAATTAGTTTCTAAATACATCAAGCCATCCTTTGAATACGAGATCTATATGGAAGTGACAAGTAAACAGGTTATAGAGGTTTGCGACGAAAGGCTTGAGAACTTTCTTAAAGCCAAAGAATCAGGTGTCGGTATAAGGGTTTTAAAGGATAAAAAAATGGGATTTGCTTACACTACGGAGCTTAAGGAAGATACTATAAAAGACTGCGTAAGAAGAGCGATTGAGATATGCGAACTTACTCCTAAGGATGAGGGTTTTTACTTTAACTGTAATGGACCTCAAGGGTATACCTCTTACCTGTATGATAAAGAAGCCACAGCGATGTCTTCGGAAGAAAAAATAGAGCTTACACTCTCTTTAGAGAAAGCGGTAAAAAGCTTGGATGATAGGATAAAGGGTGTAAGGAAAGTTAGTTTTAAAGAAAAAGAGGTTGAAACGTATTGTTACAATTCGTGTGGTCTTGAGTATTACTATAAAAGTACCTTTTACACATCATCCGTGTCAGCCCTTGCTGAATACGGAGGTGATGCGTCCATATCTTATGACTTTAGAAGTGCAAGGAGGTTGAAAGATCTTGATTTTGACGGTATGATAAAGGATGTTGTTTTTAAAGCCACCTCATTATTGAATCCAGAACCCTACGAAACAAAAGCTGTATCCGTAGTGCTTTTTCGCGAAGCATCGGCTGTACTACTTGAAGCTTTCAGCGATATGTTTTCGGGAGAGTCTTTGCTCAAAGGCAAAACCCTGCTTAAGGATAAAGTAGGGCAAAACGTTTCTTCGGAAAAAATGAATATACTGGATGATGGTACGCTAAAGAACGGTTTTATGAGTTTTCCTTTTGATGCTGAGGGAATAAAGACAGAAAGAAAGTTCCTCATAGAGAAGGGTGTACTGAAAGGCTTTCTTCACAACTTATACACAGCGAAGAAATTAGGCACCAGATCTACTGGAAACTCATTAAGGGATAGCTTTAGAACTTTACCGCATTGTGGCATTACTAACCTTTACATAGAGCCAGGGGATGCGGATCTTGAAGAACTCCTAAATGTTTACGATGAAACTTTTCTCGTACTTGACCTTATGGGGTTGCACACAGTTGATCCCGTATCTGGGGACTTTTCATTGGGCGCATCGGGTATAATTTATAATAGAGGGAAAAAGGAGAAAAGCGTGAGGGGAGTTACGCTGAGCGGTAACGTACTTGAACTATGGAAGAAGGTTGTGAAAGTTGGCAAAGATCTTACTTTCTACGCTAATGTAGGCTCTCCATCTATTCTCATAGAAAAACTGACCGTGGGTGGGTGATCATGAAAAAACTTTTAGGATTGATCTTTTCCCTACTTGGTGTTCTCCTCATACTTTTGGGATGTCTAACCTCCTTCGAGCTTTACGCTAAAGACAGGCAAAGAAAGATAAATACCGACATGGCAAACTTCATACTTGATATTTACAGAAATAAACCAACCTCTAAGCCTTTATATCCCGAATACTCAGCTATAATAATGAAAACTCAAGAAGGAAGAGTGATAACTACCGAAAATTTGTTCAAGGTGTTTGATGAGAGTATGTATTCATCGGATCTTTACAAAGACAAGGCTGGTAACGAGGTTTACATATACGTAAAAAACCCTACCTTAGGTGAATATATTTATTTCTTTATGCAAAATCCTCTGTCTTTCGGTGTGCTTCTTTCAGGCGCTTTATTCCTTGTCGTGGGACTTTTCCTTCTTTATACTTCACCGATCTTAACAACAGGTAACTCAGGAATGGAGGAAGGTTTAGTCAATCACCTTAAGGCTCTCAGGTTGGCTCTTTCTACCAGTAAGATCATACCACAAGAAAGTCTTGAAAGAGCAAAAGGAATACTTGATGATATACTTAAAAGGTATGGGGGTAAGGTATGAAAATACTCGTCGTGTCCTTTGACAAAAGCCTTGTAAAAGGTATTAAGGAAGCTCTCAGGGAATACGAAGTCATAGATGTAAAGAACGGGGAAGAGGCTGTAAATACTGTATCTGGTTATGTGGATGCTGTAGTGTACGATGCCATATCAGGTTCCATATCTGAAGAGGACATAAATAATATGTATCAGAAAAAGTTCAAAGAAGCCAAATATGTGGTGCTTGTTGATGAACTTTTTCCAGTTGATATGAATAACATATTAGTTAAAAAAAAGGTAAAGTTGCCTCGAGAAGAGGCTACAAGCAGAATAAAGGAAGCTATCTTGGAAGAACCTCAAGAAATTCCCGAGACTCCTCAGGTTGAGGAACTTATGGAGTTGCCTCAGATAGAAAGCTTCACGGAGATACCTAAAACAGAGGAACCAATAGTAGAGTTTACACAAATAGAAACACCATCCTTTTCTTCACCTCAGACAAAAGCGAGCGAATCTGGTAAAAAAGTGTTAATAGTGTCTTTTGACAGTGCTTTAACTGATACGATAAAAGCTACGCTCGGAACGGATTACGAAATCGTAAATGTCAAGAATGTAAAGGAAGCTATGGATAAGGCAAAAGAAGCCGATCTGATCATTTTTGATACCATATCAGGTATGATAGCTCAAAAAGCTCTTATAGATATGTCCCAAAAGGAAGAGATATCCCAAAAGCCTTATATCCTTCTAATAGATGACCTCTTTACCATAGATGTAGATAAAATTCCCCTTCCTAATAAGTATTCCTTTTCAAGAGAGGCACAGCTCGGGAGAGCTTTAGAAAAGGTAAGGGAGCTTTTAACGGTTCCATCTCATGAAGAGATTTCCCAGCTTCCTGCAGAAACTTCACCTGCACCAGAGGAGGAAGTATCAAAAGAGGTACTTGGGCTTTTAGATGAGCTTTTCAAAGAGCAAAAGACGGAAGAACTTCCAGTGCAAGAAACAGAACCTGCAAAAGAGCCTATCAGTATTGTGGGACATGATCTTGAGCAAGCTCTTAAGGAACACATAAAAGATATCCTTTCGCAAAAACTCATAGAAGATGCACTAAAAGGTGTAATGCAAGGATTTCCAATAACTTCTATAATTGAAAAGGTAATAAAAGAGGAAGTGAACAGACAGATTTCTCTTATAGATGTTGCTTCTATAGTTAGGGAAGAAGCTTCTAAAGCGCTCAGGGAGAGACTTAAAGAACTCATCACTTGACAAAAAGCATTTCGCTCTTGTACCATCCCCACACGGTAGGAAAGAAGTTACCGAATCTGGGATAAACTGCAAGCATACTCTTGGGAGTTGCTATGAAGATCATGGGTTGTTCTTGGGTTATTATCCAGAAGGCTCTTTTATATATCTGGACTCTCTTTTCGGGGTTCATCTCCTGCGCTCCTTTGTCAAAGAGTTCATCTACCTCCTTTTCCCATTTGTTTTGTGGACTTTTCTGTCTAGGATTCCACATATGAAGTGTGCCTGACGAGTGCCACACGTTCCTGCCAAAATACGGATCTAAAGATCCCGTAAGCCCTATAATTACAGCTTCCCACTCATAAGGTGGTGCGCTTAATCTTGATACTAAAGTATTGAAATCTATAGGTCTGAAGATCACCTTTACTCCTATCTTTTCAAGATCTTCCTTTATGATGTTTCCTATGGTTTCCCTTTCCTTGTTACCCGCATTTGTGAGCAGTACTATCTCAAGTTTATGTCCCTGAGGGTCTTCAAGAATTCCATCGCCATCCCTGTCTTTAAAGCCTATGCTTTCAAGCATACTTTTAGCGAGCCTAAGATCGTACCTAAATTCTGGATAGTAATGTTCCTCGTAATAGGGTCTGTTAGCGGGCGTTATTGGGGTGTAAAGAGGCTTTGCCATACCATTGTATACTAAATAACATATACCCTCCCTGTCTATAGCGTGGGATATAGCTTGTCTGAAAGTCCTATTTTGAAACCACCTGAGTTTATAGGTTGGTATCTTGGCTTTTGGATTTTGGTTAAACACCAAGAAGGTGGTAGAAGGTGTGGGACCAAGATCGTAAAGTGTGATGGATTTTATCTTTGATATAAAAAAGAGGTCTTGAGGTCTCACACCGATATAGTCAGCATCCTTTGTGGAGAATCTCAAAAGGGCTGTATCTGGATCTTGCACTATTATACCTGTCATACTCTTTATATAGGGTAATTTGTCACCGTATTTATCCCTTTCGTAATAGTAAGGATTTGCTTCGTACTCAACGAACTGCCCCTTTACGTATCTTTTTATCACGTAAGGACCCGTTCCTACTATCTCCTTTGGGTCAGTGTCCACATTCCACGCAGTGGGAAAGTTTCCTTCTTTGACATACCTTTGAAGTTTGTGTTTGGGTAGTATAGGTGCGCTCAAAACACTTAGAAAGGGTGCAAAAGCTGTCGGCAGGCGGAACTCCACTGTGTAGTTGTCCAATTTTCTTACAAAGCTCTCCACATCTTTCTCGTTCTTTATCACCCCTCTTAGCATATCTGCAGTTGAATTGGGAATGTCTTTGTTGAGATAAACGTCCCTGTATGTGAATACCACATCGTCAGCGCTGAACGGTGTACCGTCACTCCACTTTACATCCTTCCTCAGATGAAACACGTAGCGCCTTCCTCCATCGTACTCTTCCCAGTTTTGTGCAAGATCGGGAACTACCTTCATACTTTTGAGATCCATTTTTGTGAGTCCCGTAAAGAGATAGTCTATAACTGAAGTAGAGGTGGTCTCTTGAGCTACTACTGGGTTTAGCGTTTTAGGATCCCCGTTGAGTATAAAGTGCAAGCTCCCGCCCTCTTTTCCTTCTGTGGGATGAAACTCGGATGGATCCAACTTCACAAAACTAACACTTTTAGAAGAAGGTGATGAAGAAAGATAAAAGGGTAAAAAAGAAGCAAACACAAAAGCCATAGCCAAGAACATGTTTTTCATCCGTATCTCTCCGAGACCTCTTTAACCTTCTCGTATGCCCAGCTTATTATATAAAGCAGTTGTTCTATGTTCTCCGGATCAGGAAGATTTAGCATGCTCAGTACATCCTCTACCAAATTCGCAATGTCCAAAAATCCTATTTTACCCTTTAGAAACATCTCAACAGCGGCTTCATCAGCACCGACCAAAGCGGGGATGTAGGCACCACCCATCTCCGCTACCCACCTGCAAAGATACAGAGCTTTAAACTTTTCTCTGTCAACCTGTTCAAAGCTTATAGGTGAAAGCTCTAAAAGATTTTTTCTCTCAAAGGGATAATCCCTTCTTTCTGGATAAAAAAGAGCATGTAATATGGGTACTTTCATATCTGTTTGAGACACGTGAAAGAGAAAACTCCCATCCTTCAGTTCTACGATCCCGTGAACTACGCTTTGGGGATGTATAACCACTTCTATACTGTCAACGGAAAGATCAAAGAGGTTTATAGCCTCTATCATTTCCATTCCCTTATTCATCAAAGTTGCGGAATCAACAGTTATTTTTGCTCCCATCTTCCATCTTGGATGATTTAGAGCCTCCTCAACTGTGACAGCTTTTAGATCTTTAATGGATCTATTTCTGAAAGGTCCTCCTGACGCTGTAAGATAGACTTTTTTTATATCTTCTTTACTCACGAAAGACAGAAGCTGAAAAAGGGCGTTATGTTCGCTATCCACCGGCAGGATCATACCTCTCTTGTTTTTAACCAGATCTCCTAAGCATATTATGGACTCTTTATTGGAAGCAAGAAGTCTCTTATTCTTTGTGAGAATATGATAAGTGGGGATGATACCGTCAACCCCCGATATAGCATTCATGAGAGTATCGGAGGCTTCTATGACTTGCATCAATCCTTCGTGACCTTTTACGTAAGTAGTCTCTTTCGGTAGACTCGTTAACCAATCTTTTGAAGGCTCTTCGTAGGAAACTACATAAAGAGGCTTAAACTCTATCGCTTGCATGAGAAGTTTTTCGGATGCTTTTCTTGCAACGAGTCCAACGAGTTCAAACTCATCCCTTTTTGATCGGATCACATCAAGGGTTTGACTTCCTACAGAGCCTGTAGAACCAAGTACGCTCAATTTTCTCATAAAACACCCGCTCTTAGTATGTCATGCATGTGTATTATACCCTCTGGTCTGCCATCGCCATCTACAGCTATGAGGACAGTTATCTTATATTCCTCCATCCTCTTGAGAGCTTCCGCTGCAAGTTCATCTGGTTTTACAGTCTTCGGGTTTTTTGTCATCACATCTCTTGCAGTACTTTCGTTAAAGTTCCCTCCCTTCCTTACAAACCTTCTAAGATCACCATCCGTTATTATTCCAACCAGCTTTCCCTTTTCATCAATTACTGCGGTTGCACCAAAACCTTTACTCGTCATCTCTATTATGACGTCAGGCATGGGAGTATTTTCATAAACTACGGGCATACTGTCACCTGTGTGATAGAGTTCTCTCACAACTCTCAGCTTTCTTCCCAGACTCCCCGCTGGGTGTCTCATAGCAAAATCTTCCTTTGTGAAACCTCTCAGATCAAGAAGTACCATAGCAAGGGCGTCACCCAAAAGCAATGATGCGGTGGAAGAGCTTGTAGGTGCAAGATCAAGCGGACATGCCTCTTTTTTAATATTCAAAAAAAGATGAACGTCCGCATACTTGGCGAGTGTTGAATCTTTTCTATTCGTTATGGCTATTATGGGAACTTTTAAAAGTTTTACATAGGGTATAAGAGATACGACTTCCGGAGACTCTCCACTGTTGGATATGGCAAGGAGCGTATCCCTTGAGTCTATTACACCTAAATCACCGTGTAGAGCTTCGGAAGGGTGCAAAAAGTGTGCAGGAGTGCCAGTACTTGACAACGTAGATGCTATTTTCTGTGCTATGTGACCCGACTTTCCTACACCTGTTGTGATAATCTTACCTTCACAAGCAAGGATTATTTCCACAGCTTTAACAAAGCTCTCGTCAAGGCTATCTCTCAATCTTGAGAGTTCCTCTATCTCTATCTCAAAGACTTTCCTTGCTTTCTTGAGTATATCCTCCTTCATGAGCTTTTATATTTTTCTATACCCTTTTTGATCTCCTCCAGCGCAAACTGTATGCCTTTAAAACTTTCCACCTTTACCCATTTGCCGGGTTCCAACTCTTTATAGTGTTCAAAGAAGTGTTTTATCCTATCAAGTAGCACTTTGGGAAGATCATCAACGGACTTTACTGAATCATAAGTTGGGTCTACCTTAGTATGTGGTACAGCTATGAGTTTTGTATCTATACCTTCCTCGTCCTTCATCTCAAGTCCGCCTATAGGTCTACACCTTATGACGCTTCCGGGGGTAACGGGATATCTTGATATTACAAGTACATCCACAGGATCGCCGTCATCAGCTAAGGTTTGGGGTATAAAGCCATAATTGAAAGGATAGTGCATGGCTGTAAAGAGAAATCTGTCAACAAATACAGATCCACTTTCTTTATCAAGCTCGTACTTTATGGGGCTGTCTTGTGGAATCTCAATTACTACATAAATATCTTCCGGTGGGTTCTTTCCCGGTGGTATATTCCTGATGTTCATACCGTCACCTCCTTATAAAAATTTTACGACACTCAAGCCAGAAGGCTCTCCTTTTTAAAGGAGAGATGAATGGCTGGAACTACTTGACAAACTATTCAAAATGTGCCATACTGGGACAAACATCATGACAAAATTTGAAAAAATCAAGGAAACTCTCAGGGAAACCAAAGAAAGAAGGAAATTTCAAATAGCAAGAACCTACTGTCTTAAACTCCAGAACATTTCAAAGGCAAAGGAAGAGAAGCTCCTCAAGGCGTTTCTGGAAGCAAAATGGCTCTACAACTGGGCTATACATCAAGATGACATATTTGCGATAGATGGTAGTAAGGTAAAGGTAGTAAGCGTCAAGAAAGGTGAGGAGTTTGAGGAAAGAAAACTTGAAATCCTTGGTTCGCAGGTCAAACAGGAAATTGCGGATAGGATAAAAGACAACATAAAAGGACTTGCAAAGCTTAAGGAAAAAGGCAAGCGGGCAGGCAGGTTAAAGCCAAAGAAGAAAGTCAATTCCATACCTTTCAAGCAGTATGGAGTATCTCACAAAATAGACTTTAAGAAAAACAGAATACATCTTCAAAAGCTTGGCTCTTTCAGAGTGCTTGGGCTACACCAGATACCTGAAAATGCAGAACTCTCAAAGGCGGTGCTGGTAAGAAAACCTTCAGGCTACTATATCCAGATTACTTGCTTTGTGCCGAGAGAGGAAAGAGCTATTTTAGAAAAACCTGTGGCAATAGATTTTGGAGTAAAGGACAGGCTAACACTTTCTAATGGCATAAAGATTGACTTTGAGGTGGCAGAAAGCAAAAGACTTAAAAGGCTACAGAGAGAGCTTGCAAAAAAGAAGAAAGGCTCAAAGAATAGAGAAAAAGTAAGACAAAAACTGGTAAGAGAGTATGAGAGGATTGAAAACAGAAGAAAGGATGCTATAAACAAGATTATTGCTTTTTTAAAGCTCTACAGCATGGTAGTATTTCAGCAAGACAGCATTAGCTCATGGCATAAAGGCTGGTTTTCAAGAGCGGTTCAATACTCAGGGATAGGAAAGCTGAGAGAGAGGTTGAGTTCCAGCCTCCTGCCTGTCCTTGAGATTGACCGCTTTGAGCCAACCTCAAGAGTATGCTCTAAGTGTGGAGCATACTTTGAAAATCTTAAGCTTTCTGACAGGACAGTTTTCTGTCCTGAGTGTGGCAACAAGATAGACAGGGATTTGAATGCGTGTCTTGTGATGCTTAAAAAGGTCTCACCCGCCTTAAGGGTGGTAGGGTTGGACCGACCCAAGCTGACGCCTGCGGAGAGGTCCGCCTCTGCACGAATACTGGGGTCTAACCCCTATATTTGTGTAAGCTACCTCGTTGAAGCAGGAAGCTCCTCAAGTTATTGAGAAGAGGAGGTCACTCAGTTCAAAGCTCAATAGAGTAAAAATCCTTTACCGCGGTGTGTTTTGAAGGCACTTCTTTATCTCTCATTAACCTTACTGTGCGCATGTTTACACTCTTTGCCGCATTGAGTTCCTCTTCAACATCCGAGAGGAAAAGTATCTCTTGGGGTTTAAAACCTATAGCCTGAGCTATCTTTGCATAAGATCGCTCGTCTTTTTTACTCCCTGTCCTTGTGTCAAAATATCCTGAAAAGAGGTATGTGATATCCCCATACTCAGTGTGGGAGAAGAGGAGCTTCTGCGCTTTTACAGATCCTGAAGAAAAAACATAGAGTTTTATACCTTTGCTGTACCACTCTTTTAACTTCTCATAAGCATCTTTGTATATGTGTCCTTTAAGCTCCCCAATTTTATAGCCATATTCCCATATGAGACCCTGAAGCTCTTTAAGAACACTTTCTTTTCTATCCTCATCTATCCATTCTGTAAGAAGTCTTACTACCTCTTCAAGAGTCAATTCCCTTCCAAATTTTTCAAAAAGTTCTCCCAAAAGAGACTTTACATTTTCATCTTCCCAGTGCCTTTTTAGGAAGCCTTGAAGTTTTTGCTTTGAGTAAGGGAAAAGTACTTCCTTCACGAAAGAGATAGATGAAGTAGTCCCTTCTATATCGGTAAGTACCGCTAAGATTTCAGCCATGAGCTAACTAAACTGTCGTGATCAGGAATGATCTTTGATATGTCACTGCCTGTAAAGTTTGCTACCCATCCTTCTGGAATGGAAAAGAATCGTATGGCTTTGAAAAATGGTGTTTTCCCCATATCAAACCAATGACGAACGCCCGCTGGAACGCTTATAAAATCCCCTTTTTCACACACCACAGCGTAAACTTTGTCCTTTATGTGAAGGTAAAAACTACCAACCCCATCTATAAAAAAACGCACTTCAAAATCTGAATGAGTATGTTCCTTTAGGAACATATTCCTCAATTCATCCTTCTTAGGATGGTCTGGTGTTATGCTTGCCACATCCATTGATACAAAATTGAAAGTTCTATTTATATTCTCAATTTCATCTCTGTATGCTTCAAGTATATCCTCTTGAAGAGCTTCCTTTTGTATGGATTTTGTCCGCCACCTTTGGAAGATCACACCCAACTTTTCAAGATCCTCACTTATTTTTGTATGTTCTTTCTCCGCACCGAGAAAATTACCCTTTTCGTCATAAATAACAAGCAAGCTCATGCTTTCTATTATACAATATTGGTTTATGAGCGAGGACTTAAAGCAACTCGTAGAGGTTATAAAGGAGCTTTATCTGAGGGGTTGGCTTCCCGCAACCAGTGGGAATTTTTCATTGAGGTTAGATGATAGTAGCTTTTTGATAACTCCATCGGGTAAGCACAAGGGTAAGATAAAGGAGGAGGATTTTTTAGTTGTTGATATATCAGGAAATCCTAAAAGTGGGGAAAGCAAGCCTTCGGCCGAGACCTTACTGCACGTTGCCATATATAGCGCCGTGCCTTCAGCTTTTTGCATCATGCATGTTCATTCACCTAACGCTACAGTGATATCAAGGATAGCCAAAGGTGTGATAAATCTTGACGGATACGAGCTTTTGAAGGCTTTTGATGGGATAGATACTCATGATACCAAAGTGAGTATTCCCATTTTTGAAAATTCCCAAGACATGCCAACACTTGCACGGGAAGTAGAGAGTTATCTAAAAACACATCCGCAAAGCGTAGGTTTTCTTCTCAGATCTCACGGTGTTTACGTATGGGGCAGACATGTGATTGAAGCATTTGTTAAACTTGAGGCTTTGGAATTTCTCTTTGAGTGTGAACTTAAACTCGCTATAATTTCAGGAAAGTA
>JBEULM010000047.1 GCA_041287335.1 Hydrogenobacter sp. | reverse complement strand
GAGGACAGACAAGGAGAGCAAGAAAGACAAGACGCCTGTAACTGAAGTTATGATGGCAGATAGCTTATCACCCAACCACCTTCCCAAAAGACCCACAGCTAAAAAAGAGATAAAGGGCAAAAATATTATGAGTGCTTCCATTCTAATCCCTCAGATGGACGGTTTCGGAGGAGCCTTCATAACCTCTCAGTCTGAATATGGAAATTATAATACCCAGACCTACAGCCACTTCCGCTGCAGCAACAGTAAGTATAAACAACGCAAAAACCTGACCCTCTACTTTACCGAGCATCTTGTCTATACTAACAAAGGCGAGATTTATACCGTTTAGCATAAGTTCAGTACTTACAAGAATAGTTAGGAGGTTTTTACGTATTAGTATCCCAAAAAAACCCAAAAGGAACAGAAAAAGGCTCAGAAGAAGATAAAACTTCTCAACGCTCACTCCTCTTTCCTCCCGAGAAGTATAGCCCCTATCATAGCGATCAAAAGTATAACAGAAGCCACTTCAAAAGGAAAGAGGTAAGAGGTAAATAAGAGCTTTCCTACATCTCTCACATTGTTACCACTAATAACATTCGCAGGCTCGGCGAATTTACCTTTCAGAATCATGTAAGACATAAGAGCAAAGGAAATCATAAAAAAGGGCAAACCTAAAAGGAGTTCCTGTTTATATATACCTTCAAATTTTTTCACTTTCTCCCAAGGGATCACAGTTATTACAAGCACGTAAAAAACTACTATGGCAACAGCGTATATAATAAGCTGAAGACCAGCCAAAAGCTCGGCTCCCATATGAAGAAATATACCAGCCATAGCGAGTATCACGGAAAGGAAAGACAGTATGACGTGAACAGGATTTTTCATAAAAATGGTAGCGAAAGCTGATATTACAAGCCATACGGAAAGAAAAGCGATAACTACCCACTCCACTGTATCTTCCCCCAAAGCTTTTCCCTTTGTTCGTCATCTATCCATATCCTGTCAGGTTCTCCACCCCTTCTCTTTTTCCAATCTATTGCATGCTTCTCAAGATCATCCATTCGGAATACGCCTGCGGATCTAGAATAACCGGCAAGCTCGTGAAGATCCGTCATAGTTAAACATCCGACTGGACATGCATCAACACATAGCCCACAGAAGAGGCAGTTGTAGAGATTCATGTCAAACCTTACCACTTTTTTGGTTCCATCAGGCATCTGGATAGCTTCTATCCTAAAGAGGGTTGGCATTGGGCATGCGGTTTGACACATATAACAGGCTACACACCTGCTTTTACCCTTTTCGTAACTCATAAACTTTCCTATAGCTTTGAGTGAGTCAGGTTCGGTACCGTCCCAAACAAAGTGACCATGCGCTCCTCTGTATCTTTTGGGTAATGTGAGTTTTTCAAGAGGATAGTTGGTAGTTATGGGTTTTCTGAGGAGATTCCTGAGCGTTACGGAAAGACCCTTTATAAAATCCACAAAAAGTATGGTTTCCACTACGTTTAAGAAAGCCTTCCTGTTTACTTTCTTTATACTCATAGTGGGTAAGTATTTTACACCAGCTAAGTGCGTATTAAAAATTTAGTGATATAGATCACATTCTCTTAAAGTATACATTTAAAGCATCAAGAAAGTTTAGTATAATAGGCTAAAAATTTTGTCTTTTACCCCTTGACAAAGCGGTAAGGTGTTAATATAATTTTTATCTGTAAAAAAACGAAGGAGGTAAGGACATGGCAAGGTTAAGACCTCTATACGATAAGATAGTTGTCAAGAGGATGGAGGAACAAGAGCAAAAAACGCCGTCAGGTATAATCATACCTGATACGGCGAAAGAAAAGCCCCAGATAGGGGAAGTTATAGCCGTAGGTGACGGGAAACTCTTGAGCAATGGTCAGGTTGTTTCCCCCAAAGTAAAGAAGGGGGATAAGGTGGTTTTCAATAAGTATGCGGGAACGGAGGTGGAGCTTGACGGTGAAAAGTATTTAATAATGTCTGAAGATGAAGTTTTAGCAGTAATTGAGTAAAAAACTTTTAAAGGAGGTGGAAAGATGGCTGCAAAGAAGGTCATTTATGGAGAAGATGCAAGGTCAAGACTTAAGGCGGGCGTTGACAAGCTTGCCAACGCTGTTAAAGTAACCCTCGGTCCGAGGGGTAGAGAGGTGATCATAGAGAAAAAGTGGGGTACACCTGTAGTTACAAAGGACGGTGTTACTGTAGCAAAGGAAGTGGAGCTTAAAGATCCTTATGAAAACATGGGTGCTCAGCTGGTAAAGGAAGTAGCTTCCAAAACATCCGATGTGGCAGGTGATGGAACTACAACCGCAACGGTACTGGCTCAAGCCATATTCAACGAAGGTTTGAGAGCCATAGCATCTGGTGCCAATCCTATGGACCTCAAAAGGGGTATAGATAAAGCTGTTGAAACCGTCGTAAGCGAAATAAAGAAGCTATCCATTCCCGTATCAGGTAGGAAAGAAATAGAACAGGTTGCCACCATATCGGCTAACAACGATGTGAACATAGGCAAGATCATAGCCGATGCTATGGAAGCCGTTGGTAAGGATGGAGTTATAACCGTGGAGGAGTCTAAGTCTGCGGAGACCACCTTAGAGACAGTTCAAGGTATGCAGTTTGACAGAGGATACCTTTCCCCTTACTTTGTGACGAATCCTGATAAGATGGAAGCTGTCCTTGAGGATCCCTTCATACTCATATATGAAAAGAAAATATCTAACGTAAAGGACCTCCTGCCTGTACTTGAAAACGTGGTGAGAGCCGGCAAGCCCTTACTTGTTATAGCTGAAGATGTGGAAGCTGAAGCGTTAGCGACATTGGTAGTAAACCACATAAAGGGTGTAATAAGGGCTTGTGCGGTAAAAGCTCCTGGCTTTGGTCAAAGGAGGAAGGATTACCTGCAGGATATAGCCACACTGACTGGTGGGACTGCCATAACGGAAGAACTTGGCATAAAGTTAGAAAGCGTGACTCTTGATATGCTCGGAAGAGCCGATAAGGTGATAGTAGACAAAGACAACACCACTATAGTAGGAGGTAAAGGCTCTAAAGAAGCTATACAGGCAAGGATAGAGCAGATCAAAAAACAAATACTTGAGACAACTTCGGATTATGACAGGGAAAAACTGCAAGAAAGACTTGCTAAACTCTCTGGCGGAGTTGCCATTATAAGAGTTGGTGCCGCAACGGAAGCTGAACTTAAAGAAAAGAAGGCGAGAGTTGAGGACGCTGTACATGCTACAAAAGCGGCTGTTGAAGAAGGCATAGTTCCTGGTGGTGGTGTCGCTCTTGTGAGAGCCTCCGAAGCCTTGGATGACCTGAAAGTAGATAACGCAGATCAGCAGTTAGGTATTGATATAATAAAGAAGGCTTGCAGAACGCCACTCAGACAGATAGCCACAAACGCCGGATTTGAAGGTTACGTGGTACTTGAAAAGGCACTTCAGCTTGGAAAGGAAAAGGGTAAAAACTGGGGATTTGATGCAGCCACAGGAGAATACAAAGATATGGTTGAGGCAGGTATAATAGATCCGACAAAAGTGGTTAGGGTAGCCATTCAAAATGCAGCATCCGTTGCAGGTACTATGCTCACAGCCGAAGCTCTCGTTGCTGAAATACCAGAGGAGAAGAAAGAGAAAGCTCCAGCTCCAGAAATGCCTGAACTTGACTGATCAGCCTTTCCCCCCTTGTGGGGGGGCTTTAATTTACTTATAAACCCAAAATAGCCGAATAAACCGGGGCTGTAAAGAGCAAAGAATCAAATCTATCTGTGAAACCTCCATGTTGTCCCAGCGCGCTTGAAAAGTCCTTTATACCTGCCTGTCTTTTTATAAAACTCTTAAAAAGGTCGCCAGACACAGCACACAGGACAAGCAAGGTGCCATACATAAGAGATTTGAAAATGGAAAAGTCGGAAAGGAAGGAAAATAAGGCTACACCCATCAGCGCACCGCCAAGAAAACCTTCCCACGTCTTTTTGGGTGAAAGTTCAGGGAAAAAGGGATGCTTTCCTATACGCCTTCCCACATAGTAGGAAGTTATATCCACAGACCACACTAACAACAAGATCTTTAAAAGTTGATAGTTGTTTGAAGATTTGAGGATATATAAGTATGAAGGCAAAATACCTGCGTAGACCAGAATAAAAAAGCTCTTTAAAAAATCTTCCATTTTCCAGCTTCTATACCCTTTTACTAAAGAGAGAAATGCGGAAAGGATAATACCCATACCGGTGTGAAGGCAAGCCATAAAAAACACCGCAGGTGCAGATAAAGCATAAAGATTCACTTTTAAAGCCTTTGATACTTCTTGAGCTATAGCGTACGAAAGTAAAGCGATTATTGGCAGAAATATATAAAATGGAGACAAAACAGCTATTAGAGATACAAATCCTACGAAAAAGCCAACGGCTTCCCTACTCTCAAATAACCGCTCCAAACTTTCTCACCCTCTTTGAATAGTCTTCTATAGCTTTTAAAAGTTCCATCTTATCAAAATCCGGCCAATATGTATCGGTAAAGTAAAGCTCTGTGTATGCCAAATTCCAGAGCAAAAAGTTGGAGATCCTCTTTTCGCCTGCAGTTCTTACGAGAAGATCCGGATCTGGAATACCATCCAAATCAAGAAAGGTTGAAAAGATCACTTCGTCCACACTTTTCAAGCCCGCATTTATAGCTTTATTTACAGCTCTCACTATATCATCCCGACCTCCGTAATCAAGTGCTATACAGACAAATATCCCGTTACAGTTTTTACTTTCCTCTTCCATCTCTTCCATCAGGCTGACAAGCCCCAAAGGTAGTCTGTCCCTCCTTCCGATGAATTTTATCCTCACGCCTTTGCTTATAAGTTCCTCTTTCCTGTCTTTCAGGTACGATTCAAACAGTTCAAAAAGCGCCCTTATTTCTTCTTTAGGTCTCTTCCAGTTTTCTGTTGAAAAGGTAAAAAGGGTAAGATATTTAATCCCAAGCTGTAAGCATATATCAACAAGCTCTTCAGCCCTTTTTACTCCCTGATAATGACCGTGTATTCTTGAAAGTCCCCTTTCCTTTGCCCATCTTCCGTTCCCATCCATGATGATGGCAAGATGCGTGGGTATTTTTAAAGATATCATTTCCCGAGCTTTCTTTTGGCTATTTCAGCCTCTTCTGATAGTGGATAATCCTTTACCAGATTTTGGTAGAACTCATTAGCTTTCTGCTGATCTCCTTTGAGTTCGTAAAGTTTCGCTAACTGCAAATAAGCCCCAGGAGCTTTATTACAATCCGGAAGCTCACCTCTCTTGCACTTTTCTACAAGAGTCAACCAAACAGCTTCAGCTTTATCAAATTCGTTCATATCCTTAAAGACAGTACCTAGCCAAAAGTAGGCGTTGTCTGTAAGAGGAGTGCGGGGATTCCTCCTTATAAACTCTATGAATTTATCCTTTGCTTTACCGAACTGTTTCTGATTGTATAGATTCATTGCTTCGTCATACTCTTTCTGATAGTTCTCTTCGAGCTTTTGAGGGTATTCTACCTTTTTCTTAATTTCTTCAGACAATCTTACAGAACCTGTACTTTCTCTACCGGCTTTTAATCTCTCTACATCCAATCTTAACTTAGTGAGACTTTCAGCCAGATTATCCACCCTTGTTTCCGTCTTTATACTCTGCTCTTCAAGTCTCCTTTGCCTATCCTCAAGTTTGCTTAGTCTTTCATCAACTTTTGCAAACTTCTGATCCAGCTCCTCTTTTGTGATGGGTCCGCAAGCAGCCAACATAACAGTAAGAAGCAACAATGTTCTTTTCATAATGCTTAATTATAACTTAGAAAGTTTTATGTAGGAAGCTATAATTTTTTCATGTACAAGCTTTATAGCTTAGAGGATCCTGATCTTAAACTGAAAACCTTTCTCAAAAGACTTATAAACCTTTTTCTAAAACATCAGAAAGTCTGTCATATAGCTCTTGCGGGTGGTAGAACTCCCATTGAGCTATACAGGATGCTTTCAAAAGAAAACCTCCTTTGGGGTAAAATCAAGTTTTACTTAACAGATGAAAGGTATGTATCTTTGGTGTCTGAACTAAGTAACTATAAGGCTGTAAGAGAAACTTTGGGAGACAAAGCAAAGCTGGTCTTTTACAAAACCGATATGGATATAGAAGAATGCGCCTTAGATTACAGCTTACAACTGCCCGAGAGGCTTCACATAACCCTTCTGGGAGTTGGTAAAGATGGGCATACCGCTTCCCTATTTCCCAAGGGGGAATGTAAAAAGGTAAGTCAAAAAGTTTGTGTAAGCAGGTCTCCTGACGGTCTTTTGAGACTTTCCTTGACACAAGAGTACTTAAACGGCTCCTGCGTGATTATCTTTTTCGTAAAGGGAGAGGAAAAGAAAAAGATTTTGGAAGCGATGTTAAAACGTGAAGATATACCTGCTGTCAAGGTGAGAGGGGTTTTGAGAACTTACCTTTTCACAGACATTTCGGGATTGTAAAATAATAGTAGAATTATGAGGAGATTAAAGAGCTTTGAAAAGCTTTTTAAAAGGCTAATAGCCGAGCAAGGAGATAAATTTTGGCGGATACAACACTTCTGGTAGTGCCTTTTATCAAGTGCAAAGTATTTCCGGTATGTCAACAATTATTTGCCGTTCTCCCCGCTCTTGTGCAAACTCTCAAAGCATGACTATACTGGTAAGCGGTGGTGGATACTTATTTAAAGCAAAAGCTATCAGAGATATCTCAGAATTTGAAGATGCAGGATTTGGCTATACTATAATATACAACGTGTTTGTTATTAAGGTTTTAGAGGAAGTTGGGAGAGCTATACTTTTAACCTTCTGGGGTTTATACTTTATACTTAAAAAACCTCCAAAGTTTGGACATTTCCTAAAGCAGGTAGCTTATCTCGGATCGGAAACAGTTCCAGTAGTGGTGATAACTTCCATATTCTCGGGCGGTGTTATAGCCTTGCAAACTTACAGTACCTTCCATAGGTTTAACGCAGAGTTTTTGATAGGAGCTGTAGTGGCTATATCCATGGGAAGGGAGTTAGGTCCTGTACTGGCATCTTTGATGGTAGTAGCAAGAGTTGGATCCGCCATGACCGCCAACATAGGCACCATGAGAATAACTGAACAGATAGATGCATTAGAAGTTATGGGTATAAATCCCGTGAGTTATCTTGTTAGTCCCAGATTGTTTGCAGGGCTTGTAGGTGTCCCTATGCTGGTTTTGATATCGGACATTTCAGGTATATTCGGTGGTTGGTTTGTAGCGGTTAAACTCTTTGGTGTTAACGAGTACCTATTTTGGGAAAAAATGAGAGATATAACGGAGCTTTACGACTTTATAGGTGGACTTTACAAGGCGGTATTTTTCGGTCTTGTCATATCCGCAGTGAGCTGTTACTTTGGTTTTTATACAAGCGGAGGGACCGAGGGAGTAGGCCGGGCTACTACAAACAGTGTAGTAACTTCATCCATGCTCATACTCATATCCGACTACTTTCTGACAGCAATCATATTTTAAACCCCTTGCATTTTTATAAATTTTTCTTATAATACCTATAAGTAAGAGCTAATAAAAGGGTGTTTAGAAACCCCTCCCCATGGCACACCTCCTCACCACCCCCTACACGTGGGGGTGGTCCTTTTCAATTTAGTTGTAAAGCTTTATATCTTGATTCTTAAAAACTCACCTATCTTCCTGTAGCCTTCACGTTCCAAATTTATGTAGTTCTCCGTTAGAAGTCTATTCTCATCTATTACCAAAGCTCTAAGCTCCATGCCCCTATTTTTCTCAAGGAAAATCTTTCGCTTTTCGTAGTCAAGCGATTTAAGTGCTTCCACTCTTTCCCTTTTTACCTTTTTGCTCACTTTATGTGACATGGCATACGCTTTTGTCCCTTTTCTATCCGAATAGGGAAACACATGCAGGTAATAAATGGGTAATTCATACAAAAGGTTATAAGTTTTTGTAAAGTCCTCATCGTTCTCAGAAGGAAAGCCAACTATCACATCTGTACCGATACCAGAGATAGGTCTTTTCTTCAAAATTTCCTCTATTAGCTTCACATAGTCTTTAACTTGGTAATCTCTCTTCATAAGTTTCAGTATCCTGTCGGAACCGCTCTGAAGTGGTATGTGGAAGTGAGGTGCGATCTTTTCTTCAGAGAGTAAAAGATCTAACAGATCCTTGCTTATCTCAGAAGGATACACGGAGGAAAGCCTCACGAGTTCTAACTCTCTTATCTTAACGAGATCCACCAAAAGCTCGTAAAGATCAGTCCCCATATCCCAGCCGTACTGGGTAAGCTGAGTTCCCGTCAAAACCACTTCTTTAAAACCTTTCTCAGCAAGAAGCCTCACTTCCTTCAAAACTTTCTCCTTTGGAACGCTTCTTGACTTACCTCTGGCAAATGGGATCACACAAAAGGTGCAAAATCTGTTACAGCCCTCTTGAATCTTTACGAAGGGTCTTACTTTCTCAAAGTAGGTAATAATATCAAAGTTCTCCACGGAGTTTTGCCTGAATATGTTGTCTACGTAAATCTTTTCTCCTCTTCCTTCCAAATATTCCTCAATTATCTTAAGTATGTCCCGCTTGTGCGTATTTCCCACTATTAAATCCACTTCCTTGAGTTCTGACAGAGCGTGAGGGTTAGTTTGTGCATAGCATCCTGTTACAACTACCAAACCGTGCGGATTTGATCTTTTTGCCCTATATATGGCTTGACGGGATGACCTGTCAGCCCCCGCTGTTACACTGCATGTGTTTATAATGTATATGTCCGCCTTTTCAAAATCTATCACCCGATAACCCTTCTGTATAAATTGATGCATCATAAGATGGGTATCAAACTCGTTGCTCCTACAGCCTAAGGTGAAAAAAGCTACATTCTTCATAGGAGAATAAATTATCTCACAAAAGTATCGTTGTCTCCTTAACTTATTCTTCCACAAAGGGATAAGCCTTTAGAGTAAGAAAATCCTGCCTTGACTAACAGAAAACATTTTTTATGATTTTAAAGTAATCAAATTATAAAGGAGGTAAACCATGTTCAGACTGGAAGGAGCAGGTAAACTCAGGCAAAAGCTTATCAACGATGCATACCAAGTGATTAAAAGGGACGGTACCATAGTTTCCTTTGACCGCACAAGGATAGAAAGGGCTATATCAAAGGCTTTCAAGGCTGTAGGGGAGCCTCTTGACCACAGCATACTTGAAGAGCTTGTGGAGGATGTTATTAAAAAGGTTGTTGAGCTAAGGAAGGAAAAGGTTCATGTGGAAGAAATTCAAGATATTGTAGAAGAAACCTTAATACTTCACGGCTTTGCCAAGGCGGGAAAGGCATACATCCTCTACAGAAAGAAGAGGGAGGAGCTTAGAGATATCTCAAAAGCCATAATTGATGCCGAGAAGGTGGTGCAAGAATATATATATCAGCAAGACTGGAGAGTGCAGGAAAATGCCAATGCAAGTTATTCCTTCTCCGGGCTTATGCTTCATACCGCAGGAACCGTTATAGCCCACTACACGCTTACTCATATCTACCCTGAAAGGATTGCAAAGGCTCACAGGGAGGGAGACTTTCACATACACGACCTATCTCATGGTATAGTAGGCTATTGTGCAGGCTGGTCTTTAGAAGACATTTTGAGAAAAGGCTTTAGGGGAGGTTATGGGAAGGTAACTGCAGGTCCTGCAAAGCACCTTTCCTCCCTTATCGGGCAAATTGTAAATTTTCTTGGTTGCACCCAGATGGAGTTTGCGGGCGCTCAGGCTCTCAACTCGGTGGATACGTACCTTGCTCCCTTTATCAGAGTAGATGGGCTTAGCTATGAAGAGGTAAAACAGCTTATACAACAGTTTGTCTTTTCCTTGAACGTGCCTTCAAGGTGGGGAAGTCAGGCACCCTTTATAAACTTCACCTTTGATTGGACGGTGCCGGAGGATATGAAGGATAGACCAGTAATTGTGGGCGGTAGGGAAAGACCGGATATAGGCTATTACGGTGATTTTCAGAAGGAGATGGACATGATAAACAGAGCTTTTATGGAGGTTATGATGGAGGGGGACTACGAGGGCAGGGTATTTTCCTTTCCCATACCCACCTACAACATAACAAAGGATTTTGACTGGGATTCAGAAAGGGCAAGGCTTTTGTGGAAAATGACCGCAAAGTACGGCATACCTTACTTCCAGAACTTCATATCAAGCTCCTTAAAGCCTGGTGATATAAGAAGCATGTGCTGTAGGCTACAGCTTGACCTTAGAGAACTGAGGAATAGAATGGGTGGGCTTTTTGGAAGTGCGGACAAGACAGGCTCCATAGGTGTGGTTACTATAAACATGCCGAGGATAGCTTACCTGTCAAAGTCTGAAGAAGAGTTCTTTGAAAGGCTTTATGAGCTTATGGTGCTTGCCAAAGAAAGCCTTGAGATAAAGAGGAAGGTAATTGAGAGGAACCTCAGAAAAGGGCTGATGCCTTACTCAAGGGAATATCTTGACTCTTTTGACACCTTCTTTTCTACCATAGGTCTTGTAGGTATGAACGAAGCCTGCCTAAACCTCCTTGGCGTTTCCATTGCAGAGCCTGAAGGTAAAGACTTTGCTATTAGGGTTCTTAAGTTTATGAGGGAAAGGCTTTCGGACTTTCAAGAAGAAACGGGGCATCTTTACAACCTTGAGGCAACACCTGCGGAAGGCACCTCTTACAGGCTTGCAAAGATAGATAAGGCTAAGTTTCCAGATATAATAACCGCGGGAGAAAGGGAGCCTTACTACACAAACTCCACCCATTTGCCTGTTAATTACACCGACGATGCCTTTGAAGTGCTTGAGCATCAAAAGGACCTGCAGGTTCTATATACGGGTGGCACGGTAATACACTTCTTTCTTCAGGAATCTCCAGAAGAGTTCGCGGTTTCAAGGTTTATAAAAACCGTCTTTGAGAGTTATCCCATACCTTACCTGACCATAACGCCTACCTTTTCTGTGTGTGAGGAGCATGGCTACATAAGGGGTGAACATTTTTACTGCCCAGAATGTAAAAGACCTACGGAGGTTTATTCAAGGGTGGTAGGCTACTACAGACCAGTCCAAAGATGGAACAGAGGCAAGCAGGAAGAGTTTAGGGAAAGGCTGGAGTATCTTATTTGATGGATCTTTCAAACTGCACGGGTTTTTCGTGCCTGTGCTTTTCTTCCACTTCCGAAAGTTCCGCTATGGTAGTGCTGTTGAGATAATCCAGTATGGTTTCCCTTAGGCGTGTCCACTTTTCGTGTACCTTACAAGGTGATACCTGCCACTCTTCGCACCTTCCTGGTCTCAGAGCACAGTAATCCAGTTTGTATTCTTCATCAAGATAGCGTATAACGTCCATTATGGTTATCTGCTCCGGAGGTACCGCAAGGGCAAAACCGCCAGTTGGACCTTTGTATGACCTAAGGACCCTTTCCCTTGCCAGTTTGTGGAATATCTTAGACAGAAATGGCTTTGGTATTTTTTGAGCTTCTGCTATCTCCTCAACTTTGACCAGCCTGTCCCTGTTGAGAGCCAAATAAGCTAAAGCTAACAGTGCGTACTTTACTGTTTCTGAGTATATCATAATGTTATAATTATAGCATGGGAAATGAATTTGACAAGATTTTAAAAATCATACAAGGGGAAATTCCTTTAGTCAAGAGACCCTTCTTGGTGCTTGCGAAAGAGCTTGGTCTTAAAGAGACGGAACTTCTAAAAGTTATAGAGAAGCTCATGGAGGATAGTATTGTAAGACAGATAGCACCTATATACGATAGCAAGATGCTTGGGTACGATTCGGCTTTGGTAGCTTTTAGGGTTGATAAGGAAAGGCTGGAGAAAGTTGCGAATTTTATCAACTCTTGTCCCGGTGTCAGTCACAACTACGAGAGGACACATGACTTTAATCTCTGGTTTACCTTAGCGGTTTTGCCTGATACCTTAAGCCTTGAGGATATTGTAAAACTTATGGCGAAAAGGACACAGACGCAGGATTATGTGGTTTTGAGAACTGTGAGGATGTTTAAGATCGGTGTAAAACTTGATTACGAATCTACACTTGAAAGGGGAAGTTTCAGTGTTAATACTTATACTTACATACCTCTAAGCGATGAAGAAAAGAAAATAGTGAGTGTGACACAGGGAAGTATACCCCTGACGGAAAGACCCTTCTTTGAGTATGCAAAGAAACTCTCCATATCGGAAGAGGAGCTTTTAACAAAGCTCAGGGAATTTAAAGAAAGAGGTATACTCAGAAGGATATCAGCTATACTACACCATAGAAGAGCTGGATTTGTTGCAAATGCCATGAGTGTATGGAAAGTTCCGGAAGATAGCATAGAGGAAGTAGGAAGTTACATAGCCAGTTTTAAGGGAGTATCTCACTGTTATGAGAGGACAACTAACGAAAGTTGGAAGTACAATCTCTTTGCTATGATACACGGCAAAAGCATGGAAGATGTACAACGCTTAGTAGAGCGCATAAGCGGGGAGAAGGCACTTAGAGATTACGTCTTGCTTTTCAGTACAAGGGAGTTTAAAAAAGAAAGGATAAGGTACTTTTCTGAAGATTTTGATGAGTGGTTAAGAAAAATCACCTCAATTTGAGTGTGGATATGGCAAGTATGCCAAGAAGTAGGGAAATTATCCACATTCTTACCACTATCTTAGGCTCTGGTATGCCTGAAAGCTCCAAGTGATGATGAAAGGGTGCCATCCTAAAGAGCCTCTTCCCTTTAGTGATCTTGAAATAGGCTACTTGTAGTATGACGCTTACAGTCTCAAAAACAAAAATGCCCCCAGCTATGGGAAGTAAAAGCTCCGACTTAGATATTAGGGCTATAACTCCGAGCGTTGCACCAAGAGAGAGAGAGCCTATATCACCCATAAAGAGCTGTGCTGGATAAGAGTTAAACCAGAGAAAACCCAGACCTGCACCGGCTATCGCAAAACAAAGCACGGTAAGGTCTCCAGCGTAAGGCACGTAAGGTATGTTCAGGTACTTAGATAGGGTAAAGTGACCCACCACGTAAGATACTATTCCGAGGGATGCGGAAGTAGTCATAACAGGTCCTATAGCCAGACCATCAAGACCGTCCGTTAGATTTACAGCGTTGGAGGTTGCCACGATTACGAAAACTGCAAAAGGCACGTAAAAAAGTCCCAGGTCTATCTGAAGCTCCTTAAAAAGTGGAAAGTATATCTTTGTGTTTACGCTTGTAAGTGTGTGTATGAGCATCACAGTAGCAAAAGAAACTATTATTTGGGCAGTAAACTTGAACTTTGCTGATATACCCTTTTTGTTTTTGAGTTTTATATAATCATCCGCAAATCCTATGAGAGCAAATCCCACCATGCAAAAGGTGATGATCCAAAAGTATGCGAGATCAAGCCTCATAAGTAAAAGGCAGGAGAGCATAATGGAAATCACTATAACAAAACCACCCATACTCGGCACATACTTCTTAACCAAGTGACCCTCTGGTGTGTATTCTCTCACATAGCCCTTGAAAAGCCTCTGAAGAGCTTTCATCTTCTTTACAAAGATGGGAGTTATGATGAGGGTAATGATAAAGGCAAGGATAACAGCCATAAGGGACCTAAAGGTTATGTATTTGAATACGTTAAAAACAAATAGGTAGTCTTTAAGCCATAGGGAGAGATGATAAAGCATGTCAGCACCTGTTCTTGCTAAAAAGTCTGTCTAAAATGATCGCTACCGCGTTTCTCACCGATAGGTGATTCCAATTTCCCGCTCCGTAAACCGGTTCAAGTATATAGTCAAAGGTCTTCATTAAGTCTGGAGGTATACCGTAACCTGTACCGAAAACTATGAGGAAGTCTTTATCCCTCTTTTTTATCTCGCTTCTCAAAAAATCATAAGAAACCTTGTTGGGATAGTCTCTTGCATCAGTTCCTATTATGATAGGTCTTCTTCCCCTTGTATTGATAATATCCTCTACAACTTCATCAAAGGTGTATAATAACTTGACGAGCTTTACCACCTCATTCCTCGTTGGGTTTGTTCTTAGTCCTTCCTCGGAAAGCCAGTAATCTAATTGTTTTTTTATTACTGAGCGCTGACCATCTACTGGCTGGACTATATAATAGGTATTTATCTCATAAGCTCTTGCTGGTCTGGCTATATCATGTAAATCCATAGTAGCAAAAGAGGTAATTATTATCCTTCCATGTTTGTCAAGCGCAGGGTAGTGAAGAAGCGCAATAAAAACATTGTGGTTTATCATAAAACTTTTATTATAACACCTACACCTTTTATGATAAAATTTTTATTATGAGCGTAAGGCACCGAATGAGAGAGTATGTGGAAGGACTTTTCACTAAGATAAAAGATCAAGCGGATGAAGAAGAATATACTGTATTTAACATATACACTAAGGCAGGTGCCATGGATGTGGATGAACTTGAGATCACCGATATGAAAGTAGAATTTTCCAACGCTGAGAGTGTAAAGAAGTTCTTGGATAGAACAACGAGAGAAGCCTTAGAGAGTGAAGTGAAGGGACTTAAGCTCATCGCTATGGTTCTTGAAAAGAGCGGTCAGTACTTTTTCTCTTCGGAGATCCCTCTGGAGGAGAGCTTCAAAAAGGGTATAAAGGAGAGGATAGAGCAGTTAAAAGAGGAATGATAAGCGTCATCCTACTTTCAGCCGGAGAAGGAAGGCGCTTTGGTGGAAAGAAACAGTTTGTTGAGCTTGCGGGGAAACCCCTTTACCTTCACTCCTTAGAAAAGGTTGTAGGAAGGTTTGAAGAGGTTATTTTGGTACTTCCAGAAGAAGATATAGAAAGGATAAAGGTGCAGGCTGGTGTTCAGAAGGTAAAGGGTGGTAAGGAGAGGCAAGATTCCGTGCTTGAAGGTTTGCTACAAGCCAAAGGCGAGATCGTTATAGTTCATGACTGCGCAAGACCTCTTGCAGACGCTGAACTCTTTAAGAAGGTATCCCAGCTTGATGGTTATCACGGAAAGATAACAGCTGTACCTTCAAGGGACACGCTTAAAGAGGTTGCTGGCGATATGGTTGTGAGAACTTTGGATAGGACGAATGTGTGGCTTTCACAGACACCTCAGGCTTTTATCAGAAGAGTACTTCTTGAGTGCCATTTTAAAGCCAGAAACGAAGGTTTTTATGCAACGGATGATGCTTCCCTGTTGGAAAGGTATGGCTACAGAGTAGGTGTGGTAGAAGGATCTTTCTGGAATATAAAGGTCACTTATCCGGAGGATCTTCCCTTTGCGGAGATACTTCTGGAGAGTATGAAAAGGGGTACCAAAGAGAAGATCTGACAGAAAACTGAGAAGACCATCAGGTAGTTAGTAGATACCTGATACAGATAACCAAGAAGGGCGCTTCCTAAAAACCAAAAAAATCCGTAAAAGAAGTGGAAGATACCAAAAGCTCTGCCTCTTGCCTCAGGCGGTGTAAGTTTGGCTATGGCTGACCTCATGATGGATTCCTGAATACCCATACCCAGACCCCAAAGCACCGTGCCAAGCCACACCAGAGAAATACTTTGGGAGAAGGCAAAAAGCGAGAAAGGTGACGCAAGAAGTATACCGATCATGAGTGCATAAAAACCTATCCTGTCAAAAAGCATACCGAAAATGAGAGCAAAGATAGCATCTATACCCATGGCTGTCGCGTAAAACAGGGGGATCCATCCGTCAGCAACCAGAGCTTTTTCCTTAATGTGATAAGCTATGAGAGCAAAGTCCGCATAACCCATCGCAACGAGTGAAAAAGCAAAAACATAAATAAAGAAAGAAGCCTTCAGATGATCTGTATGCGATTCTTTCTCTTTTGATATATGGTCCGCATAAATTAATTTGGTGTATATGAGAGTAAAAAGAGCCATCAAAGCCGGCACACCTAAGGATAAAAAGGCTGTGCGGTAACTCCCGACAGCAAACATAATGAGGCTTACCAAAATTGGACCCGAAAGTGCACCGATTTGATCAAAAAATTCATGTATACCAAAACCCAGACCGTGTCCCATCCTCTTTGTAACAAAAGACAGAAGAGCGTCCCTTGATGGTGCCCTTATTGACTTTCCCGCCCTCTCAAGGAGAAGCAAAAAACTCGCCCAATACCAGTCTGGAACTACAGCCAGAAGAGGTACCGCAAGGAGATTTATAGCATAACCCGTTATGGTGATCCCCCAATAAAAACCTGTTCTATCCGCAAGGTAACCAAAGACTAATCTCAGAGCGTACCCGATAAATTCGCCTAAACCGGCAATAAAACTCACCGCAAAGGCTGAAGCACCTAAAAGGGACAAGTAAGGACCTATTACACCTCTCGCACCCTCGTAGGTCACATCAGCGAAAAGACTGACCAAACCGAAAAGAAAAACTATCTTGTAAGCCCGTCTTTTTAGAAAATTCTCCTCCATAATCCTATTCCCTTCTTATTAAGCGTTCCTTTATTTTAACAGGCAGTGAGATTATCTTTGAGTTTTTGAGAATACAATGTCTCGTATGACCTAAAGCTCTCAATTTTCCCTCTGCACTCACTTTGTAATCAAAGGAAAAGGTAAATTTATCCATATGGGAAAGGGATACCTCTATATGCACCTCTTCATCGTACAATAAGGGTTTTTTAAATTCGCATGATGCTTCAAGAAGTACCACCTCGTAGCCTTCTTTCCTAAGTGCGGAGTAAGGAAGCCCCAAACTACGAAGTAATTCGCCTCTCGCTTCCTCAAAGTACCTGAAGTAATTGGAGTGGTGGACGATCCCTTGAGCGTCCGTCTCGTAAAAATGAACTCTCCTTACATATGTGTGCCTCATCTCTTTTCTTCCTTGATAAGATCTTCTACCTGTCTTTTTGTTTCCTCCACTATCTCTTCATAAGTTCTATCTTCTGGATTTATGGGTTTACCAAAGATCACTTTTATTTTCTTAGGCTTGGGAAATCTGTCTCTGAGCGACATAGATTCGTAGGTTCCTACGATGGCAACAGGTACAACAGGCACACCGAGTTCTTTGCTGAGTATGGCAAAACCCTTCTTAAAGGGTAATAGGTTTCCGTCACGGGTTCTCGCACCTTCTGGGAATATCACTACAATTTTTCCAAGTCTCAGCGCCCATGCGGTTTTCTGAAGGGATTCCTTCAACTTTTTGTCCAAGTTCACCGTTATGACGTGAGCCAGTTTTCCAAAAAGAGATGTTATAGGACTTTTAAAGTATCCCTCCTCTCCGAGAAAGTATGTTTCTTCAGCAACAGTCTCAGGCAAAGCGCTTGCCATAACAAAGCCGTCAAGGTAGCTGGCGTGGTTGGGAGCTAAAATATAGGGTGGGTTGGGTAGGTAATGGGGATTTTTGACTTCCAACCGGTTATAAAGCTTAAAAAACAAAAGCAAAAGCAAGCGTCCCATTTTAAACACTGCAGGATGATGCTCAAGTTTGTAAGGAAGTGAAGATTTTAAGATACTTTCCCAATTTACATGCGCTATCTGTATCTTTTCCTTCTTTTCAGAGATAAAGTTTACAAGCTGGTACAGTATACTGTGAGAAGAAAGTTCCTCTTCCTCCACTCTTACACCAAAAGCGTTCTCTATAAAACTCAGAAGCTCAACTTTTGCGAGGGAATCAAGACCGAGATCTATCTCAATATGGTCAGATGGAGTCGGTTTTTTACCCGATAGCCTAAAAAGATACTGGGATAGCACTTCCCACTCTTGTGTATATGGTATTTCTACTTTCTCTTTCTCTTCTTTGAATTCTACAGACATGTAAAGCTTTGGCAGTAGGAATCTTCTAAGTTTCCCAAGTCTTGTTTTGGGAAGTTCCTTATCTGTCAACTTAAAGCCTGTTATTCTTTTCCATTCGGGAAGTTCCCTGTTTGCCTTATCTATAACGTTCCACTTTATATACTCTTTTATGTTTAAAATGCCTCTCTCTTTTACCTTTTCAAAATCTGGGACCACAAGCGCATGCAAAGAGCCGTTTACCTCTAAAACTCCTACATCTTTTACCACATCGCTCTTCCCCATGAGGAGGTTTTCTACCTCCTCAGGATTTACGTTTTTCCCTCCAGAAAGCACTATAATCTCTTTTTTTCTGCCAGTTATGTATAGGTAGCCTTCCTCATCCATGTATCCTAAATCTCCAGTGAGAAACCAGCCGTCCTTAAAAGCTTGCTTAGTTTCTTCAGGTTTTTTAAAATATCCTTGCATAACGTTGACCCCACGAACGAGCACCTCACCATCATGTTCGATCTTCACGTGAACCTCCTCTATAGGGACTCCTACGGAGCCGAGCTTTATCCTCCACGGAGGGTTGAAGGATACTATGGGAGATGTTTCCGTGAGCCCATAACCTTCCACAACAGTAAATCCAAGTCTATCAAGAAAGCGAGCTGTGTCCAATGGCAGTTTTGCACCTCCGCTTACTAAAAATCTTAAGTGTCCTCCCAGGTTTTTGTGAACCTTCCAAAATAATATCTTTCTAAGGGATCTCGGTAAGCTTCCTGAAAGCTTAAAAAAGAGTGATGCCAGCCTACTTGAACTTATTCGCTCATTTATTCTCTTTTCCAGAAGCTGGTAAAGTCTGGGAACCCCCACCAGAATGGTAACTTTGTGTTCTCTCAAAGCCTTTATAATTTCCTCCGAACTCGGTTTTTCTAAAAATACCACTGTTGCACCTATGTACAGAGGTACGAGCAGAGTAGTCATAAGCGGATAAGAGTGATGGAAAGGGAGCAGAGCGAGGGTAATATCCCTCTCAGTAGCTATTTTGAGCTTCTCTATAGCCTTTATATTGGAAAGTATGTTTTTAAAGCTTAGCATTACACCTTTTGGTTCTCCAGTAGTTCCGGATGTGTAAAGTATGAGAGCTGTGTCGTGCAAAGATCTTACAGTAAAGCGCTCAAGTTTTTTTTCACCTGGGGCTATGCTATCAAAGTTAAAAAGTTGTGGTGATATACCTAAGTTCTCAACAGCTTTAGTGACAACATTTTGCGTTGTATCCGAGAAAAATATTGCAGAAGGTTCTATCTCTCTCAATATGTACTCAAGCTCTTGAAGGGATGACATAAAGTCCACAGGAACTACCACACCACCTCTCTGCCATACCGCAAAGAGTGTATACACCCATTCGGGGCGATTTTCACAGATTATTATTATCCTCTCATCAGGCGTTATATCCAAAAGGTGAGCGAGAGACTTTATCTTTTCCGTAAGTTCTTTGTAGGTTATATTTACACCGCCATATATAAACGCAGTTTTTTCCCACTCCCTAAGTTTGGGTATAACCGTACCCTTTTCTAAATCAAGCTCCATCAAAAAGCATTATAGCCTATGCCTTGAATCTGCAGGTCTCTTCATCTATAGTAGAGTAAAGGGGTTTGACTTTTCCCTCTGGAGTTGTGTCTTCAAAATCCCTCGGAACACCAAGTTCCTCTATGCAATGCACAAGATCGTGGTAAAATTCGGCAACTTTTACCAAACCGGTGATCTTTCCCACTTCGCTGAAAGCCCTTATCTTATCTGTAGCTTTGCCCTTACCCCTTTCCACTATAGCTCCAGCGTGTCCAAAAGACACACCTTCCATTTTTTCCTGAAATCTGCCCGCTACAAAAGCCGCAACAGGTTTGTTCCATCTTCCTTCTTTCCAAAGTCTCAGTATGGTTTCAGCTGCTTGCTCTTCGTAAGATCCTCCCACCTCTCCCTGTATTATGACACCTTTTACATTAGGATCGTCCGCAATGTTCTGTATAGCATCAGCAAATGTGGTACAAGATATTACGTCTCCACCTAAAGCTAAAGCCATGTAAACACCCCATCCCCTCCTTTTGAACATCTCCGCAGTTGTTGTGGTAAGACCACCAGATTTGGAAAGGATCACAAGCCCTCCGTCCGCATAAGCTATGGAGGGATCTTTCCCACCTATAGCTCCTATTCTTGCAGGTATCCTCGGTACAATACAGCCCAGGGAAGTGGGACCTACTATGATCACTCCCCTCTCTTTTGCGTAATGATAAAAATACACAGTGTCTCTTATGGGTACATGCTCCGTTATTATGAATATGATCCTTATACCTGCATCCACAAGTTCTATGACCGCATCCTTTACAGAAGCCGGTGGTACATAAACTATTCCCGTATTTATCTCCGGATGTCTCCTTTGAGCCTCGCTTACCGTATTGTAGACAGGAACACCTGCAACTTCCGAACCTCCCTTACCGGGAGTTACACCTGCCACTACAAAGCCGGGATATAAGGCTTCGGATTCTGCAACTACTTGAGAAGCTTCCCTTCCCGTTATTCCCATAACTACAATTCTCGTCTTATCATTGAGATAAACAGTCCCTACCTTCCAGCTCCTTTCCATACTACCTCCTTTTAAATATTATAACTCATTTCCAGACAAGAAAGCCAAGAGGATTCACGGGTTTGTTATCCTTTATCACCTCGTAATGAAGGTGTGGTCCCGTACTCCTTCCAGTGGATCCCACCCTTCCTATCACATCGCCAGCTTTGACCCTCTGACCTCCTTTAACATCGATCTGGGATAGATGTCCGTAAAGAGTTAGATACCCCGAAGGATGCTTTATTATAATGGCTTTTCCGTAATCTGCGTATCTGCCTGCAAACTCAACCACACCATCTGCAGTAGCCCTAACTCTGCTACCCGTAGATGCTTCTATGTCAATGCCTGAGTGAAACTCATAACCCCTTCCGAAGGGATTCTTCCTCCAGCCCATAAGGGAGGTGATCCTACCAAAGAGGGGATATCCTAAAGGTGTACCTCTAACCTTTGAAAGCAAATATTCTCCTCTTTCCTCAAGGAATTCTATGTAAGAGACATCCTGATAAGCCTGAGAATTGTAGCTCACTCCACCTACGGATAGTGGCTTACCTAATACTCCTCTTTTTGAAAGATAGTCCTCTACCATAGACATTTTCGTCTCAATGTCCCTGAGCTTTTTAGCTATAAACCTTCTTTCCTGAGTAAGTCTTTCCTTCTGTGCAAGGACATTTTCTTTTTCCTCAAGAAGTCTTTTGGTCTCTGCTTTGAGCTGTTCCCTCTCGTAGATAAAATTCCAGTTAAGAGCATAAGACAAAGCTGACAAAAGGCAAAAGCTCACAGCAGAGACAACAAAAGCTTTCAGATAGCTTTTGCGAATCCTTAACGTTTTGGGAGGCTTTCCTTCGTGATGAGCTATAATTATAGTAACATACTCCCTCATACTATTACCTCCTGATGGGTTTTAAACATTGTAGATCGGAAAAAGATCATATTGCAACCCAGAAAAGTAGAAAGATATTTATAAAACCATTTTGTAAGGAGGTTTTAGTATGCTGAGAGCCGAGTGGGTAGAAAAGAGGAGGAAGTTAAAAAATAAATCCCAGATGTATTTAGCCAGAGAGGGCATAATAACCGAAGAGATGAGATATGTGGCAAAAAGGGAAGGACTGCATCCAGAGTTTGTACGTCAGGAAGTAGCAAGAGGTAGGATGATCATTCCCGCAAATGTTAATCACCTTCACTTGGAGCCTATGTGCATAGGCATAAACTCACGGGTTAAAGTTAATGCCAATATAGGCAATTCGGGACTCGCATCGGACATACCTACAGAAGTAGAAAAGGTAAAAGTAGCCATAAAGTACGGTGCGGACACGGTAATGGATCTTTCTACGGGCGACGCTATAAAGGAGACTAGGGAAGCGGTTATAAAAGAAAGTACAGTTCCTGTGGGTACGGTTCCCATTTACGAAGCACTAAAGAGGGCAAAGGGACATGTGAAGAATATGACTGTTGACCTCATACTTGATGTTATTGAAGAACAGGCACAGCAAGGTGTGTCTTATATGACTATACATGCTGGTGTTTTGAGGGAGTTTTTACCTATGGTTCAGCACAGGGTTATGGGTATAGTTTCCCGCGGTGGTGCCATAATGGCTCAGTGGATGATAGAGCATGGAAAACAAAACCCACTTTATGAACATTTTGACAGGATATGCGAGATATTCAAAAAGTACGATGTATCATTCTCCTTGGGGGATGGTCTCAGACCGGGGGCTATAGCTGATGCGTCTGATGATGCCCAGCTTGCAGAACTGAAGGTTCTGGGAGAGCTTACAGAAAGAGCATGGAAACACGGTGTACAAGTTATGGTGGAAGGTCCGGGGCATGTACCTATGGACCAGATAGAGTTCAATATGAAGATCCAGCAAAGGATCTGTCATGAAGCACCCTTTTACGTACTCGGACCTTTAGTGATAGACGTAGCTCCTGGTTACGACCATATAGCTTCAGCCATAGGCGCTGCGATGGCTGGCTGGTACGGTGCCTCCATGTTGTGTTATGTAACTCCAAAGGAACATCTTGGTCTTCCCAACTTAGAAGATGTAAAACAGGGGGTGATAGCATACAAGATAGCGGCTCACGCTGCTGACGTTGCCAAAAATTGGCCAGGGGCCAGAGATTGGGATCTTGAGATGTCAAAGGCTCGGTTTGCCTTTGACTGGAAAAGGCAGTTCGAACTTGCCATAGATCCGGAAACTGCCAGAGCATACCACGATGAGACACTTCCACAGGAAGGGTATAAAACAGCCAAGTTTTGCTCCATGTGCGGACCTGAGTTCTGTGCCTACAGGATATCTCAAAACGTATCCGAGAAAATGGAAGAGGTTATACTGCAAGATAACTGGCTTGCGCCTTGACCACCGTATTATAATATTCCCTTGAGGAGAGGTGGCCGAGTGGTCTAAGGCGCAGCACTGGAAATGCTGTGTACGGTTAAACGCCGTACCGCGGGTTCGAATCCCGCCCTCTCCGTATCAATCTGTCTCTAACTCTATAATATCAGATGGTTCTTTCTCTATAACGAGCTGGCAAGTGAGCCTTCTGTTTTCCTCATACTCGCCTATTCTCCAGAGGGTTTCCTCTTCTGCTTCGGAAGGTTCAGCCAGATACTCCAAGCCTTTTTTTACACTGCAAACGCACACACCGCACTGACCATCCGTACAACCAAACTCAACGCCAGCTTTCTCTATCTCGTGGTGAAGTTCACCGAACCTGACACCTACAGGGATCTCAATGATCTTTTTGTTTATCTTTACCTTAGCCATAAGTTTTTATTCTATGCTAAGTGAGAAACTACACACTGACGTCGCTCATCTCAATCCAACTTTCCCAGAAAGGCAAGAAGCGATGTTATCGTGGCAGGTGTTATACCATCTATGCGAGATGCCTGCCCCACTGTTAGTGGTCTAAAGCGTTTTAGTTTTTCCTTAGCTTCCTTAGTTATGCCGGGTACTTTGTCATAATCTATTTCTTCGGGAATTTTCACGTCTTCAAGTTTCTTCAATTTTTCGTTAAGCTTTCTTTCCCTTTCCATATAAGGTTCGTATCTTAGCTCTATTTCTACTTCCTCCTTAACGAATGGATGATGAGGTACTTCAAATCCGTAGGTTTTGAGATCATCAATGCTACGTTCTGATGTAAGTAGCTGTGTAGGACTGTAACTTCTTACGTCGGATCCTACCGCTATGGCCACCTTCTGGCTTTTGTAGAACTCAATCCAGTTTTCTACCTCTTTTTTTAGCTCTTTGATGAGTTTGTATTGATCTACGTTCAAAAGCCCAAGCTCGTAGCCAAGTTTAGACAATCTAAAAATGGCATTATCCTGTCTGAGGTATAACCTGCACTCAGACCTTGATGTGAAAAGTCGGTATGGTTCTAAAACACCTTTTGTGGTGAGATCATCAACCATTAAACCTATGTAGCTTTCATCCCTGCGCAGGTATATAGGTTCTTTGCCGAAAGCTCTCAGTGCTGCATTTATACCCGCAAGTATACCTTGACCTGCAGCCTCCTCATAACCTGTTGTACCGTTGAAGTTACCCGCATGAAAAAGTCCTCTTATCCTTTTGGTTTCTAACGTAGGGTAAAGCTCAGTAGGTGAAACTACATCGTACTCAATAGCGTAAGCGGGTCTTATAAGCTCCACCTTTTCAAGTCCCGGAATACTCCTGTAGAGTTCCCACTGGATCTCCTCAGGGAGGGATGTGGAAAGACCGTTAGGGTAGATCTCTATGGTATCCCAACCTTCCGGTTCAAGAAAAACCTGATGTCTATCTTTATCACCGAACTTTACCACTTTGTCTTCTATGGACGGGCAGTAGCGAGGTCCTATGCCCTTTATGAGACCACCGTAAAGGGCTGTCCTGTGAAGGTTTTTGCGTATTATCTCGTGTGTTTTTGGTGTTGTGTATGTGATCCAACAGTTTATTTGCTTTTTACCCTTCGGAAACCAGTAAGTACCTACAGGCTCTGTCCAAAAAGAAAACTTGGGAGGCGGATCATCACCGGGTGCTATCTCAAGCACCGAAAAGTCTATGGTTCTCCTGTCAAGCCTGGCGGGTGTTCCTGTCTTGAACCTCAATAGTGGAAATCCGTGCCTTTTGTAAAAGTCCGAAAGACCTTCGGATCTTGGCTCCCAAGCTCTTCCTGCTGGAAAAGTTTTGTCGCCTATGTATATGGTGCCGTTCAGGAAAGTACCAGTAGTCACTACCACAGCCCTAACTCTATACTCAAGACCCAGCTTAGTTTTAACAGCAACAACCCTGTCCTTTTCTACTATGATATCCACAACTTCGTCCTGTTTTATATAGAGGTTCTCCTGATTTTCACAAACTCTCTTCATGTATTCTCTATATAACTTCTTATCCGCTTGCGCTCTGGGAGACCATACAGCCTTACCTTTACGTGTGTTTAGCATCTTGAACTGTATTCCTACACTATCTATAGCTTTCCCCATCTCACCTCCTAAAGCGTCTATCTCCCTAACTACTATACCCTTTGCTATACCGCCTATGGCAGGATTGCACGACATTTGACCTATACTGTCTGCATTCAGAACGAACATTACAGTTTTTGCTCCCATGCGAGCACAGGCGAGCGCTGATTCTATACCTGCATGCCCACCACCTACGACAGCTACATCAAACTCATCCACCAACATGGGATTTAAAAATATTTCAAAGTCTGTCAGAAATCAACGACCAAAAGAAAAGTCCTTAAATGTCAAAGATCACCTCAGCCACGTACCCGTCAGGGTTTTTTTCCACCTTCAATCTATGATAGGTAGCAGCCTTTATAACAAGCTTAGGCTCATTTTTTTCCGCATCAAATTTATCGCCTGAGAGTTTCAGCTTTGCATGACCATCGGAAAGTTCTAACACTTGGCAGTCTGAAGCTACAAAATTCTTAGCTTCATGAAGGACAAGAGCTTCGTTTATAATGTCTGCAAGTAAGTAAGGCATCTTTGAGCTAACTTCAATCGTGTAGCTTTCTCTCCTTTGTACTTTATCTATGTTCGTGATCTCGTTAAAGGTAGCGAGTATAACTTTACACAGCAGTTCTTGAAGGGTTTTTGCCTTCACACGTATGCCTGCATCGGCAGTTACGTCCTCTATTACTTCATAGAAACTCATATTCCAAGCACATCAAACATAGAGTAAAAACCCGGCGGTTTGCCTTTTATCCATCTTGATGCCTCTATGGCACCCTTTGCGAAGGTATCCCTTGAAGTTGCCCTGTGTGTAAGTTCTATCCTTTCGCCAAAACCCAGAAAGTAAACGGTGTGATCTCCTACCACGTCACCACCTCTCAAAGCCATAACACCAATTTCTGTCTCTTCTCTTTGCTTTATACCTTCCCTACCAAAGACCATAGCCCAAGATGGAATACCCAAAGCCTGTGAAAGTATACTTGCAAGCTTCAGGGCTGTACCGCTTGGTGCATCTTTTTTAAACCTGTGATGTAATTCCAAGATTTCCACATCAAAGTTTCTGTCTTTTAAGGCTTTGGCTGAGATCTCGACAAGTTTAAAAAGAAGATTTACACCCAGGCTCATGTTCGGTGATAACAACACGGGAGCGTTCTCAGAACATGATCTTATTTCCTCAAGCTCCTGATCGGAAAAACCCGTAGTTCCCACAACTGTCCCTTTACCACTCAGTGATGCGATCCTGGTGTGAGCAACTGCCGCAGACACATTTCCAGAAAACTCTACAACTACGTCACAGTAAGAGATGACATCCTCAAGCCTTGGAGTCAAAGGCTTCCCTTTTAACTCGGTTATCCCTGATGCCTCTCCTAAATCGGTACTTTTTATGCAATCTGGGTGTTCAACACCTGCAATTACTTCAAAATCCGAATACTCAAGGGAAAGCCTGAGGATGGTTCTTCCCATCCTTCCAAGCGCACCACAGAGTACAGCCTTTGTCATTCCTCCTCACCTTCTCCAAACATCATATCTTCAAGCTCTTCAAGGGCTTCCTCAGCCTGATCGGGTGGTACTACTGAGGGATACAACGCTACCTTTATGTCTTCTGTAAAGAGGAAGCGGGCGAGTATATCCTGAAGTTTTTCCATCTCTTCAGGCGTGAGATCGCTTCTGATACTCTGCTCGATAGGCTTGCTTGTGAAGAAAAAACCTACAAGACTGAAGGGAACAGCGTACATTTGTTCTTCCATGATACTCTCCTTGTCAAGATTTCACTAAAAATATAACATATTTTTTCCCATCATAAAGCTCGTGATCTTTTCCCTCCACTTTTTTGCAACGTATCTCACTTCATCCATGTCTATAGTCTTTAGTTCCCTACCTTCCATAAGAACCCTGCCCTTGCATATAACTGTGTCTATATCTGATGACTTTGCCGAGTAAACTATCTGAGCTACAGGGTCATATAGGGGTTGCATATGTGGTTTGTCAGTATCTACAAGCAGTATATCAGCTTCATAACCTTCTTCCAGCTTTCCCGCTCTTATTCCACAAGCTAAAAAACCGTTGTAGGTTGCTACCTTTAGAGCTGTTTTTGCATCCATGGCTTTTGCTGATAGGCTGTAACCTTTCTGTAGCTTGACCATAAGTGACATTTCTTCAAGCATATCCAGATTATCGTTGGAAGCGGGACCATCCGTTCCCAAACACACATGCACCCCCATGCGTATGTATTCCCAGGCTGGAGCTATACCCGAGGCGAGCTTGAGATTACTCTCAGGACAGTGTAATACTTTCGCCTTTCTGTCCCTGACGATAGCTTTTTCCTCCTCATCAAGCCAAACCATATGTGCCATCAGTACCCTCTCTGACAAAAACCCTAAGGATTCAAGATGTTTCACCGGTGTTTTCCCATACTTTTCCTTTATGCTCTCCACCTCGGATTTTGTTTCTGCTACATGCGTATGAATAAGCACATTCTCCTTCTCTGCAAGTTCTTTTACTTTTATAAGGGTTGATGGCGAGCATGTGTAAGTTGCATGAGGACACAAAACCGGAAACACGAGCTTTTCTCCTTTGAATGTTTTGATAAACCCCTCAGCCCTTTTTATGTACTCATCGATAGTAGATGCCACTTTCGTAGGAAAATCAAGAATACCGAATCCCAAACCTACCCTTATACCCGCTTTTGTAGCCACCTGTGCGACAGCTTCTTCAAAAAAGTACATGTCCATCAGGAGCGTACTACCGGACATAATGCTTTCGGCTATACCCAGCAACGCACCATCCCTGACGAACTCCGGCGATACAAACTCACCTTCAAGTACCCATATAACTTTCTGAAGCCAATCCATAAGCGCGAGATCTGCTCCTATACCGCGCAGGAGACTCATGGATATGTGTGTGTGCATGTTAGCAAAAGACGGAATGGCTATTTTACCCTTAGCATTTATTACGTGTTTGGCAGTCTCTTGTATGTTCTCGCCTATGCAGATAATTGCACCATCTTTTATAGCTATATCAAGAATTCCCTTTTCAGGCAGTAAAGCCCCTTTTATAAGAATATCCAGCATGAAGAATATATTAACTCAGGTAAAGAGCCTCTCACAGACTTCTACTCCCTCCACGGATCTAATAGCTTCAGAAAGCCTCAAAAATTCCGCATAATTGCTCACCTGCACCAAAAACTCCATGAAAGCCATACCCGTGGCTACGCTTTTGGTTTTCGCCTCAAGTATGTTAGCCCCCATTTTGGACATACTTGATGTGATCTCTGCAAGTACACCAAGCCTATCCTTTACTACAATCCTGAGCCTTACGGGATGCTTTCCTCCAGACACCTTCCAAAGTACGGAGATTACTTTGTCCGGGAGGTTTCTCTGTATATAGCGAAGGTTAGGACATAGTTTGGAATGTACCACTACACCCCTTCCCTTGGTTACCACACCGTAAACTTCCTCTCCTGGCAAGGGAAGACAGCATTCTCCAAAAGAGTGTAGCACGCTTCCCAAACCGTCTATAATAAGGAGGTCTTCTCCTTTTTCTTCTTTTTGTTTCTCTTTAACTTTCTGTTGAAAGAGGGAGTATATTTTCTCCTTGCTTATCTTACCACTACCTACAGCTACAAAGGCTTCCTCCTCACTTTTTAGATTCAGCTCATGAAGTAATCTTTCAAGGATAGCTTCCTTTGAGAGGTCCAACTTCGTAGCAAGCTTTTCAACGACTTGTCTTCCTTCTTGGAGATACCTCTCCTTCTCTAACTCTTTCAGATAAGCCTTTATCCTGTTTTTAGCCTTTGATGTTACGACGAATTTGAGCCATTCGGGATTTGGAGTTTTGCCGGGATTTGTGATTATCTCCACCATATCACCGTTTTGGAGTTTGTAGTTTAGAGACACTATTCTGCCGTTTATTTTCGCACCAGCGCAGTGATTTCCTATATCCGTATGTATCTGGTATGCAAAATCCACAGGTGTTGCGCCTTTTGGAAGCACCATTAGATCCCCCTTAGGTGTGAACACAAAGACTTCTTCGGAGAAAAGCTCCATCTTCATATTTTCTATAAGTTCCTGCGGATTTTTGCTACCTTGTATGCTTTCCACTAAGCTTTTGAGCCAAGCATAGACGCTGTTTTCTTTCAGGATCTTGCCTTCCTTATATGCCCAGTGAGCCGCTATACCTTTCTCAGCTCTTTCGTGCATCTCCCAGGTGCGAATCTGCACCTCCACCATCCTACCTTTAGGACCTATCACCGCAGTATGCAGAGATTGGTAAAGGTTGGGTTTGGGAAGGGATATATAGTCATCAAACTTGCCCGGTACCGGTTTGAAAGTGCTGTGTATTATGCCAAGCACAAGATAACACTCCTGAGGCGTATCTAATATAACCCTTACACCCAGTATATCGTGAACGTCCTCCAACTTTATGCCCTTTCTCACCGTCTTCTGCCATATACCGTAAAGGTGCTTAGGTCTGTACGTTATATATGCGTTGATGTTTGAGCGCTTGAGTGCTTCTCTCAGCTTTGGTATAAAACTCCTCCTTAAGTAATCCTCCAGTTCCCTTTTGCTCTCACCTACAAAGTTCCTCACTTTCTCATACTCGGAAGGATAAAGGTACATAAAACACAGATCCTCAAGCTCAGTCTTTATTTTCCAAACACCCAATCTGTTCGCTATAGGTACGTATATCTCAAGTGTTTCCTTCGCTATCCTTATCTGTTTGTCTTTTTTGAGATACCCAAGTGTTTTCATATTATGCAACCTATCAGCAAGTTTGACCAATATGACTCTCAAATCTTTTGCTGTTGCTAAAAGGAGTTTTCTGTAATTTTCAGCCTTCTGCCACTCTATATCCTTAAAAACGAATTTCCCAAGTTTGGTAACACCTTGAACTATAGTCGCTACTTCTTCACCAAACTTCCCTTTTAGCTCCTCATAAGCAGTCTGAGTATCCTCTAATACATCGTGAAGGAGACCTGCAATAACCGTATCCCTGTCAAGACCCATTTGTGCAAGCGTTAGCGCTACTTCTATAGGGTGCGTAATATAAGGTTCTCCTGAAGCCCTTACCTGATTTTCGTGCCTTTCTTCTATAAACTCTATGGCTTTCTTTACACTTTCTTTATCCTCTCCCTCAAAAAACCCCAAAAGCCTTTCAACTTTGACCTTCCCAATAGTTGTGTGCATACTTATAAGTTAATGCCTTTTTGATAAAATGTTAAATAGGAGGAGATATGCTTGAGAAAGTTATGTCTTTTTTAGGCTTTTTCTCAAACAACATAGGCATTGATCTCGGTACGGCCAACACGGTGATATATTCGGACAGCAAGGGTATAGTCCTTTACGAACCTTCAATAGTAGCTATAGACACGAGAACTAAAAGGGTAATAGCGGTAGGTAGAGAGGCAAAAGAGATGCTTGGAAAAACTCCAGAAAACATACAAGCTATAAGACCGCTCAGGGACGGCGTAATAACGGATTTTGAGGCTACCCAAGTGATGCTATCCTACTTTATAGATCAGGCTATTGGTGGAGGTATATTCAGACCTAAGCCCCGTATAGTCATAGGTGTACCTTCTGGTGTTACTCAGGTGGAAAAGAGGGCTGTGGTAGATGCAGCAAAAGGAGCTGGAGCGCGGGAAGTGTATCTGATCCCAGAACCCATGGCTGCGGCGATAGGAGCCGGACTACCCATAGAAGAACCTGTGGGGAGCATGATCGTTGACATAGGTGGAGGAACTACAGAGATAGCGGTTATATCCCTTGCTGGCGTAGTGGTTTCCAACTCCATTAGGGTGGCTGGAGACGAGATGAACGAAGCAATAATACAGTATATAAAGAAAAAATTTCACATGTTTATAGGGGAGCAGACTGGTGAGAGGATAAAGATAGAACTCGGAAGTGCGGTTTATGAAGATCAAGAGAGGGAGGTGGAGATAAAGGGGAGAGATATAACAGGTCTTCCAAAAACTATAAGAATTGCCAGCAGGGACATAACTGAAGCCCTTGAGGATGTTATAAGCTCCATAATAAATGCCATAAGGATAACCCTCGAAAGGACGCCCCCAGAACTCGCTTCTGATATAGCTGAAAGGGGAATAGTACTGGCAGGTGGTGGCTCACTGCTTAAGAATCTTAATGTAAGAATAGAAAGAGAAGTAGGGATAAAAACATACTACTGTGAAGATCCTATAACCGCAGTGGCAAGAGGAGTTGGAAAAGTTTTGGATAAGATAGACCTTATAAAGAGAATATCCATGGAATGAATAGAAAAAGGTTCTTCCTTTACATGCTTCTCTTTTTGTTAAGCTCTTCCATCTACTTTCTAAATGTTTCCTCAAGTAAGTATTTTTCTTTTATCTTTGATACTTTTTATAACATACTTTTGCCCATTACTCGGCTGAAAACCTACACAGCTAATGCTGTAAAAGAAGCTTTTAACAGATACGTATACCTCGTAAATGTGGAGAAAAAGAACGAGACGCTTTCAAAGGAAATACAGGAACTTTACCTTTACAGAGCTGAGTTAAGATCGTGTGAAACATCTCTAAGAAGCATCTCTGACCTTCTAAACATAAAGAGAGAAGAGTATGGAAAGAACCTGATATTTGCGGGTGTGTTGGGATACGATCCTTCTGGGATGGATACTTTTTTACTTATAGATAAAGGTAAAGATCAGGGCGTGGAGGAGGGATTTGTGGTGTTCTCAAAGGATAGGCTGGTAGGTTTTGTGGATAGGGTGTTTGGTAGCTCCTCAAGGGTTAGAACTGTTTACTCAAAGGATCTCACCGTCTCTTCAACCACTGAGGGTATTTGGAAAAACTACATATACAGAGGCGGATGGAAGTACGGTCAGCTTCTTTACGTAAACCTTGAGGATCCGATTAAAAAAGGGGATGTTGTACTTTTGAGGGATACAAGGAGGGTTCTTCCGGCTTTTGTGATAGGAACCGTGTTCAGCGTGGAGCAAACGAGTGACCAGTTTTTTAAAAAGGTGTTGGTTACACCCTCCGTTGATATAAGACGGCTTGAATATGTGGTGATAGTGAAGGTAAAGTTATGAGGTTTTACACAATTTCTATACTTTTAGCCTTCTTGCAAGCCTCACTAATAACTGGCTTATTTGCATCAAACCTTTACGTACCGGATATCGTGCTTGTATATCTGTTTATATATATCAGCAGGAATGATAGGACAGATCTTAAAAAACCCTTAATTTCCGGACTTTACCTTGATATTATGTATGACACTTTCGGATGGAATATGTCGGGAAAACTTTTCAGTGCATTTCTTCTTGAGCTTTTAAAAAGTAGGTGGATATTTGCGACGCGTCTTTCCCTGATAGTATCTTATGCCTTCATAGCTTTCTGTGAACACCTCTTGAGGTACTTTCTTTTTAGACTCAAGTATTACTATCCTTTTGAAACTCATCTTTTTCTTACAGGTATTGCGGTAGAACTTTCACTCCTATTTGTCCTCACTTACATTGTGATCAAAGAAAACACACAAGGTGAGAAATACTAATATACTTTAGTGAACTACTCATAATTTTTGGTTATCGCCAAGTGTATAACATAACATAAATCTTGTCTTTATTGTGTTAAATTGTTGAGTAGGTAGGGTTGTAATATGACCGTTTTATTTGTAGGGCTTTTTATATTTGCCTTCGTAGGCTACTTTGTCATAAAAAAGAGAAGGGAGCATATAAATTATTTTGAAGGTCTGGGAAATATAACCTTGAGGGGCTTTATCCCCTTTTATACTCGCGGAGATCTAAAGGAGAAGGATGTAAGTCTTTCAATAAAGGAGTCAAGGGCTGGCAGGTATATAAAACTTGAAAAAGATATAAAGCAAAGAGCCTTTTTGAGGATAAAAAGGAGGGATTTGTTTGATAGGATACTTATGCAAGAAACCTACAAAGGACTCTCAGTGGAATATGAAGATGAAGCCTGGGCAAATAGGCTTTTCTCTCACAGGGACTTTGACGGAGTAGTAGAGGAGATCTTTTACAACCTTGGAGCTTATAGTCTTGAGATAAGAGAGGGTAAGGTTTCAATCAGTTTTAGCTTTAAGAAAAGCCCCTTTGAGGTCGAAAAAGAAAGGGTTTTAGGAGCCACACAAGTTATAAAGGAGCTTATAAATTTGATAAACAAACTGCCAGAACCTAACCACTATAAAGACAACTTGAGAAGCCTTCTTACCCTCAAGCTTCCCATAGCCATCACAGTCTTACTTTCTCTAATAGGTATAGTTGGTGGTTTTTACAAATACGACACGCTCTGCCATATCGAGATTTTTATATTAGGCTCCAAGCTCCTGTTTCCTATAGCATTGCTATATGTGGGTATAAGTACCCTTTTAGTGGGTGGCAAGAGCCTCGTTCAGAGGGTTATTTTAAAAACCGCCTTTGTGTGCTTTGTATGTAGCTTTTTTATAAGCCTTTTCTTTCTAACCTACATAAACGGCAAGTTTGACACATCAGAACCTCAAAGAAAAGAGGATAGGATAAGGTCAGTCTATTGGCACGTGAAGTATGGTCCAAAGCTACTCCTTGATGGGCTTCACAGCGAAAAGAAGTGGTGTGATAGCTTTAATATATCTGAGGACTTTTACGAAAGGGCTGAGCCTGGGGATAAGGTGGAGTATTACACAAAGAGGGGCTTTCTTGGAGTAGAGTGGCTATACAGAGGTATAAGGCTTATAAAAGATCGACAAGCTTCATAAATCTTTGCAGGTCTGAACTTGATACACTGGGTAAGAACATAGTGTAGCTATAAGAGGAATTTCTCACTCAGCATATACTAAAACTATCCTATAATTATAAATTATGATAAGTTGGATCATAAAAAGGCTCATAGGTACGAAAAGTGATAGGGAAGTAAAAAGGCTAAGGACCTTTGTAAAAAGGATAAGTGAAAAGGAGAGGGAGCTTGATGAGCTTACCAATAAAGAACTCGTTGAACTATCCAAAGAGCTTCATCTGAAGGTCACAAGCGACGAATCCCTCAAGGAGAGCATACTCAAAGGGGACATAACCGAAGATGTGATCCTGGCTTTTGCCATAGTTAGGGAGGCTGGGAAAAGAACCATAGGACTCAGATTCTTTGATGTTCAGTTGATCGGAGGGTTGGTACTTCATCAAGGGAAAATAGCTGAAATGAAGACGGGAGAGGGAAAAACCCTTGTGGCAACCTCCGCAGTGTATGTGAATGCACTGACGGATGAAGGGGTGCATGTGGTTACTGTAAACGACTACCTTGCAAGGAGAGATGCGCAGTGGATGGGTCCCATATACAAGTTTTTGGGGCTTGATATAGGCGTTATAAATTCTGACTACTCATCGTACAAGGTAGAGTGGGTGAGCGAAGAATCCGTAAAGGAAGCTATAGAAGAAGATCTCCGTGTATGGCCTAAAGGATACTTTGACGAGATACTTCCTTCTGAACTTATAAACACAAAAGCGAAGAAAAACTTCTTTACTAAACTTGAACCGTGTAACAGAAGAGAAGCTTATGAAGCTCACGTGACTTACGGCACAAATAATGAATTCGGGTTTGATTATCTGAGAGATAACATGGCGATATCCTTAGAAGACATAGTACAGGTAAAGGGACATAACTTTGCTATAGTGGACGAGGTGGACTCTATACTCATAGACGAAGCGCGAACTCCTCTCATTATATCTGGACCTTCTCAGATAGATACATCCGCATACTACAAAGCCGATCAGGTAGTCAGGAAGCTCAAAAAGGATGAAGATTTTACGGTGGATGAAAAAAACAGGACTGTACTGCTCACGGAAGTAGGTATAAAAAAAGCTGAAGAGCTTTTAGGCATTGATAACTTATACGACGTTAGGCACATAGATCTGCTCCACGCTATAAGTCAGGCTTTAAGAGCGCACCAGCTCTTCAAGAGGGATGTTCACTACATAGTTAGGGATTCGGAAGTGCTTATAGTGGATGAATTTACAGGAAGGGTTCTCCCAGGCAGGAGGTGGAGTGACGGTCTCCATCAAGCTATTGAGGTAAAGGAAGGGGTTCCTATTCAGCAGGAAAATCAAACGCTGGCGAGCATAACTTTTCAAAATTACTTCAAACTTTACAGGAAGCTCTCGGGGATGACAGGTACAGCAGAAACCGAGGCTCTTGAGTTTAAGGAGATATATGGGCTTGATGTCGTTGTAGTACCGACTCACAAACCTGTTAAAAGGTATGACCATCCGGATCTCGTTTACAAAACGAAAAGGGAAAAATGGCAATCCGTAGTAAATTATATAAAAGAAGAACATAAAAGAGGAAGACCCGTTTTGGTAGGTACAGTTTCTATAGAGGATTCTGAACATCTCTCACAACTACTCAAAGAGGCTGGGATACCTCACAACGTCTTAAACGCCAAACACCACGAAAAGGAAGCTGAGATTATAGCGCAGGCTGGCAGGCTCGGGGCTGTAACCATATCTACAAATATGGCTGGAAGGGGAACGGATATACTTCTCGGCGGTAATCCAGAATACCTGGCTAAGGAGATACTTACCAAGAATGGTAAAACCTTAGAGACAGCTACACAGGAAGAGTGGAAAGAAGCTCTGGAGGAGGCATACAGAGTAACGGAGGAAGAGAAAAAGAAAGTTATAGAGCTTGGTGGACTTTTGGTTATAGGTACTGAAAGACACGAATCGCGCAGAATAGATAATCAGCTCAGAGGAAGGGCAGGAAGGCAAGGGGACCCAGGTGAAACGAGGTTTATACTCTCCCTTGAGGATGATCTCATGCGTATCTTTGGGGGGGACAGAGTAAAGAAGATGATGGAGTTTTTGAAGATCCCCGAAGGAGAACCTATAGAGAGCAGGATGGTCACAAAAGCTATACAGAACGCGCAAAAGAGGGTTGAAGCCCAAAACTTCCAGATAAGGAAGAGATTATTTGAGTATGACAATGTTATGAACACGCAAAGGCTTACAGTATACAGTATAAGAAGGGACATATTGGAAGGTAAGTGGATCAAAGAATACGTAGAGGAATTTATAAGGGATCTGATTGAGGAAAAGGTACACAACTTTCTTCCGGAAGAAGAGCCAGAACTTTGGGACACAAAAGCCCTTGCGGACTATATTAAGGAACTTACTGGCAGAGATCTGGATATACCACAAGCCAGGGACAAGGAAGAGCTTGTAGAGAAGCTCACCCAAGCTGTTAAGGATATATATATTCAAAAAGAGGCAAGCTTAGGGGAAGACCTTTTTTCGGAAATCACAAAAATAGTTTTACTCAACAATCTTGATCACCTTTGGAGGGAACACCTGCATATACTTGATAGGTTGAGAGAGGGTATATATCTGAGGGGATATGCCTCCAAAGACCCACTCGTGGAGTACAAGAAAGAAGCCTTTTACCTTTTTGAAAACATGATGCTGAACTTTAAAGAAAACGCCATATCGGATCTTTTAAAGGTGGAGGTAAAGTCCCAAGAAGATGTGGAGAAGGAAGTGCAGAGAGAAGAAGAACAAATGGATAGATTGCTCAAACAGGCGATCTTCAGTGGTGTTGAAGGAAAAGCTGACCAAAAAGGTCCCAAGAAAAAAACCCTCAAAGAGAGACTTCAATCAAGGAGAAGAAGGTAGTTCCATATTCAAAAGCTCAAAGATCTTACCTTCTTTTATCTTCCCACGCCTATCCCAAACCATGTTTTGTACTTCCCACAGATCAATTGTAAGTTCGTGCTTGGTGACAGAAAGGTTATATTCTCTGACGAACTCAAGGAGTTTTATAAGTTCTTCCTCTTGAGCGTAAAACGCCACACCTTTTACATAGTTTGCAAGCTCCCTTGCGATATGTTCATCCTTTATATCTACAGAAAGCTTTTCAGATCTTTCAAATACTTCCCTTACCTGTTCGAGGGAGGCTTTTTTCTTAAGGAGATTCAAAAGTTCTGACTTCAAAAAGAGTTTTAACTTTTCCCTCATATGATTAGCTGTACTAAATTTAAGAGTTCTTGAGTGAAAAACCATGTCTTCCAATAAAAATCTGTAGTCTTTGAAAAATTCAGTTTCTTCCTCTATATAGTCCATAGCCCACTTCTCAAAGATCTCTTTTGCGTACAAAGACGGAAGCTGGGTTACATCAAACTTCCCAAGATCCTCCTCAAATAAAAATTCTTCCTCAGTTTCTGTGTCCTTTAGTCTGACACTGCGATCTTCAAAAATCTCAAAACTCCATTTGCCTATACTATCTTTTTGATCTTTTAGCTCGGAAAGGTACATAACAAGAGCGCACTGCCAGATGGAGTAAGGTGAATAGACCTGAGGTATCACAAGATTTTTCCAGACACCTAAACCATTACCGTAAGTTTGTATGTTACTGGGAGCTTCCTCAAGGTATCTCAGAAGTATCTTTTCAAGCGTGTTGTCCTCTACAAGATCAATGGATCTTTTTGCAAAAAGAAGATTTTTTACGGTTTCTACACCGGATATCTCGGCAAAAAACCATCCATCAGAAGAAAAGGATAGCTGAACGTATTTTATGGCATTTAAGAGCTTCAATGCCTTCACCTTTTCTTCCTTGCTCAGTTCACGCTTTGCGTATCTGTTAAAGTATTCCTCCTTAGAAGATCCTAAGATTACATCTACAAAACCCAAAATCGCCTTATGCACGTCAAAAAAGTATTCTTCCAGCTGGTTGTAAACTAATTCTTTCACTCTTGATCTTACAGCTTCCAAACCATCCCTGAGAGGTTTCCTCCATTTTTGGTGCCAGCCCGGTAGACTTCCTGTACTGCATCCACAATCGCTTCTCCACCTTTCCACACCGTGGGGACAACTCCAGGAAGTGTTCCAGTTTAGTTCAACAGAGAGTTTGGGTGTGTTCTTCACGTAATAGGCTTCTAAGCTTTCAAATTGTGAAGAGTTTGCAAACATATAAGCAAGTCCCATCTCACCGAACTTTTTGTGATGTCCAAAGGTCTCACCATCTGTCGCTATAAGTATCAGTTCTCTTTTACTTTTGAGTATCTCAAGAAGACTTCCCGCATCACTCAAAAGTTCACCGAAGGCTACACCGTGAGACAGTTCCCCGTCATACACAAAAAGGTCAAGGTGACCCTTCTGAGTATAATGCCTCAGAAAACTTCCTTTCGTTTTTACCTGATGTGGAGCGAGCAAAGTGTATTTTATTCCGTACTTCACAAGTACATCAACAGTTTCTCTATCAATAGCAAGTTCCGGAAGCCAGAAACCGTTAGGTTTCCTACCAAAGAATTTTTCAAAAGCTCTTAACCCCCAGAATATTTGGATCTCTTTGTCCTCCTCTGGATCAAGAGGCAGTATGGTGTGGTTGAAGGATGTGGCTATAGCGTTTTGTGAACCTTCTCTGATTTTATCCAAAAGCTCGGGATGTTTTTTCTCAAGCCAATCTAAAAGTGTCCATCCGAAGTTGAAGCTTATCCTTGTATAGTTGTTTATTATGTTTTTTACCTTCGTATCTATCCTATAGTGAGCGTATGCGTTGGGAAGATAGCACTCCCTGTATATGCGTTCGTTCCAGTTGTCATAAGGGTATGCGGTATCTTCAAGCATAACATCACCAACGTAAGGATTTACCCTGTAAGGTTGGTAGAAATGTCCGTGAATCACAGCGATCATTGTTCCAAAAATGCTCCCATACTTTCAAACTTTTTTATTCTATCTTTGAGTATATCTTGCCCACTCTTAGAGATAAGTTCCCTTAAACACTTCCTCAGAAAATACTTCAACACCTTTGCGCTCCTTTTTGGATCTATGTGAGAAGCTCCCAAAGGTTCAGGGACGATATAATCAATAACACCCAGCTTTAACAGATCCTGAGCTGTAAGCTTTAGAGCGTGGGAAGCTTCCTTTACTTTAGACTGATCCTTCCAAAGTATCGCAGCACAACCTTCTGGGGATATCACTGAGTAGATAGCGTTTTCAAGCATAAGTATCCTATTGGCAACTGCCAAGGCGAGAGCCCCTCCAGATCCACCCTCACCTATAACTACAGCTATAGATGGTACCTTTAGATAGCCGAAGGTGTAAAGACTTTGAGCGATAGCTTCAGACTGCCCTCTTTCCTCTGCTCCTATACCTGGGTAAGCTCCAGGTGTATCAACGAAGGTTATCACAGGCATATTATACTTCTCAGCAAGCTTGGCAACCCTTATAGCCTTTCTGTATCCTTCCGGATGAGGCATGCCAAAGTTTCTTTCCATTTTCTCTTTAGTGCTTCTACCCTTTTCGTGACCTATGACAGCTACAGGCACACCATCAAAGTAAGCAAAACCAGCAACTATAGATTTGTCATCACCAAAACATCTATCTCCGTGCAGTTCTATGAAGTCTTTAAAAGTGAGGCTTATATAGTCCATAGTATGAGGTCTTTGAGGGTGGCGAGCAACAAGTACCTTACTCCAGGGATCAAGTTTTTTGTAAATTTCCCTCGCTTTTTTCCTCAATTCCCTCTGTAGCCTTCTAAGTTCCCCCTCTTTTTCTCTGTCACCGAGTTGATACAAACGCTTGAATTGATCAACTTTTTGGTAAAGCTCCACATACTCCCTTTCAAAATCAAGAGGCATATATAAGATTATAACATGGTAGGCGCGGGCGGACTCGAACCGCCGACCTCTGGCGTGTCGGGCCAGCGCTCTCCCTCTGAGCTACGCGCCTTATCTGACAAATTATAACATGTATTTATACGTTGAGTGAGAAATTCTATTTTGTCAAAGTCTGGTGCTAAAATAAGAAGCGGGTAGGGCAGTGGCTTTATACTACCCTACCCAATACCTCACAAGGAGGTATAAAAATGCTTCTACTCCAAGTATATCACAAAATCCTAAACACCATGCAAACCTTCTCAAAAACTATGGGCTATACACAAAAAGCAGGCAGAAAGCCTAAGTTATCCGATGAGCAAATAGCTTCCCTTTTGATACTCTCCTTACTCACGGGAATGCCTGTCCTTAAACTCGCAAGATTTATTATTGATGACAAGCTAATGTCCTATCACATCTTCAGAAAATCAAGGGTCAAAAGGGTCTATAGGCTTTTGAGAGAGTATATGCTCTATAGAGTAAGCTTGCTCATACTTTTGAAGCTGGCAAGCGGTAAAAAGATAAGGCTTGTGGTAGATGGAACACTTTTACCTGTAGCCAATGTAAATAGAGCAAGGACACAGAAGATAAGGCGTATGTCAGGCAAGCAATTTTGGGGTGTAAGGAATAGAAACCTTTATAGTCAGCATTACAAACAAAGGGTCAAGTTTAAGGAACTTTACTATGGAGTGCTTGTGATGGTGGTGTGTGATACAGATGGAGCTCCTTATGACCTTTGGTTTAATCCTGCAAGCTATCATGAGGTGAGGTCTTTGAGGTTGAGGTTTTCAAAGAGTTTATGGCTTAGGAGTTTGCTTGAGAGGTTTGAGCTTATAGGTGATAGAGGCTACAGGGGATGTGAGCTTGTGAAGGTTTGTAGCAGTAAGGAGGATAAATCGCAAAGGCAGAAGGTGGAGGGTGTATTTTCCATGCTCAAGCTCTTTAACTATTCAAGCAGGTGGAGGCACTGGATATGTTTGCTTACTTACCTATATGCTTATGCCATCTGGTATAGCTTCTTCAGAAAGGAGGTATTCCAATGAACCTATTTCTCACTCAACGTATTTGACAAATTATAACATGTATTTATGTCTCCGTCATAAAAAAAGAGTTATTCCCGATGCTCCAAGCTCAAAACTTTGCGCAAAGATTTCTTTACGTGATATAATCATTGCGATGCTAAAAAGGTTGACCATTGTGATCCCATGTATGCTCTTTATTGCACCAACTATTTACGCTTTGGAGATTAAAAATCAGATAGATGTAAATTCTTTTTCTGGAAGATTAGCCGGTATAAGGAGTGTCACACTTAAACCAAACTTAAGCTTAGACTATAAACTTAACCTATCTTACGATAAGTGGTTTGGGAGTTTTCAAGCGGTAGCGTATTATGGATCTGCTATTACCGGAGCAGGTACTTTAAAAAATAGACCCCTTGAGCTTGATATGTATACCGATATTTCTTATGCTATATACAAAGACAGTAATTCAAGGATCAATATAGGAGCTTTTGCGGAAGACTATCAGAGCCTTAAACCCTTTAAACCACAAATTACATCAAGTCAGGTAGTTCAATACGCAGATGAAGAAAGTGAAATCCCCTCAAACGACAATTATAATTTCGGAATTTTACTAAAAACCGCTTATTCTTACAAGAAGATCTCTGCCTCCCTCTACTCAAAAGTTTATTTCTATGGTAATAGAATTGCACCAAATTTGATACCTTATGCTCCGCTTTTGAGTATAGGCACGAAAGATGAGGTATTTTTGATAGGAGATATTTCTAATCCTAAATTTTCCTTATGTGTTAATATGGATTTTTATTTTCAGAGAAAGTATGGTAATAAATTCTTTACATCACACGATGGTTTAGCGGGGACTAAAAGAGAATTTGACATATCCATAGGTATGAAGTATTACTTTACAAAAAATTTAGACTTTCATGTGTACACTTATGGATATAACAACTTAAACAGGGGAAGGTCTTCAACCTTACCTTCGGATTTTAAGGATGGGGTTTATGCAGGCTTTGGCTACATATTTTGAGTTTTATCTCTTTTTTGGAAGCAGTGAAAACATCAAAAATGCCCCTTCTTTCTTAGGTTCTGTCTCTATCTGACCTATGTCTGAGAGATCTTCCAGTATCCTTCTCACCAATTTGTCTCCGAGTTCAGGGTGTATGTGTTCCCTTCCCCTGAACCTTATCCTAACTCTCACCTTGTCACCTTCTTCCAGAAACTCCCTCATATGCTTTAGTTTCACTTTGAGATCGTGTTCATCTATCCGTGTGGAAAGCTGTATGTCTTTTACTTCAATAGCGTGTTCCTTCTGCTTTTTTTTGGCAACTTTTTCCTTCTTTTTCTGCTCGTATATGAACTTCCCGTAATCAAGTATTTTACATACGGGAGGTTTTGCTTGTGGAGCTATCTCAACCAGATCAAGCCCCTTCTCTTCAGCCATCTTAAGAGCCTCTTCAAGAGGCACTATTCCTATTTGTTTGCCGGTTTCGTCAATGAGCCTAACTTCCCTTGCTCTTATCTGCCTGTTTATTCTGTGGTCCTGCATCATCACCTCCGTTTTTTTAAGTAAATCATGACCTCACAAACATATAAATGGCTAAAAGAAAGTTAATAAAGAGTATTAGGGTTGAAAAAATGGAGAGCTTCCTGAAAAAGCTCCTGCGCTGGTGGTCAAAAGGCAACGCATCTATATTACCTAAGGACTTTTTTACTTTCTTTAGATAGTATGATACGGTAACGTTCACCCCCAACCCGCTCATGAGAAATAAAGCTTGAACCCTTTTAGCATCAAAAATAAGATAAGACAGGAGTAATAAAAAAGCAAGGGGATAAAAACGCCAAAGTATTCTTCCGTAAAATCTTCCGGCGATGTTTTTGCTATCCTTCTCCCTTAAAAGCACGGGAGCAACCACGAAAACTAACATGAAGAGGGAACCTGCGTAAAGGGCAAGAAATACCTTATTCATAAAGTTCAGAGTTTTATCTTTCTGAAAATTCTCAAGGCAAAGCCAGAAAGAAATAGCATGGTTATAAAACCTACTATGGCTAAAAAAAGTATGTACTTCATAACTCTATTTCTGCATGCCTTGCTGCATGACACTGAATATTGACAGCTACAGGTAGTGAGGCTATGTGACAGGGATAAAGTTCTACCCTCACATCCACAGCTGTTACCGTACCGCCAAAACCCATAGGTCCAAGTCCCAGCTTGTTTATATCCTCTATGAGTTCCTCCTCCATTCTCCTCGCAATGGGATTTTGGCTTCTCTCTCCTGTTTTTCTTAAAAGGGCTTTCTTTGAAAGCAGTGCGCAGTACTCAAAATTTCCACCTATACCTACCCCTACGGTAAGTGGTGGGCATGCGTTTGGTCCTGCGAGCTTTACCGTCTCAAGTATAAACTTCTTCACACCTTCCCAGCCATCCGCAGGTTTGAGCATGGCAAGGCGTGATGTGTTTTCTGAGCCTGCTCCCTTGGGTGCAAAGGTGATCTTAACTCTATCTCCAGAAACTAAGAATGTGTGTATCACCGCAGGCGTGTTGTCTTTCGTGTTCTTTCTTTCAAACACAGGGTCATATACCATAGATGCTCTCAGATATCCATCTGTATAAGCTTGCCTGACACCTTCATTTATAGCATCAACAAGGGATCCACCTGTTATATGGACATCCTGCCCTATCTCCACAAAAACTACAGCCACGCCAGTATCCTGACAGTATGCCATCTGTTCCTCTTTTGAAGCTTGAGCATTTGTAAGTATCTGCCTGATAACTTCTTTCCCTATTTGAGATCTTTCCTTCTCAAGTGCCGATTCAAAGGCGTGAACTACGTCCTCTGGAAGCTCGTAGTTGGCTTTTATGGCTGCTTCCTTTACAGCTCTGACTATATCACCGTAATACACTTCGCGCATGAAGCATTTCCTCCACTACTTTGAGATTTTTCTTCACGGATGCTACGGATCTCCTCCACATTTCCCTCTCTTCTGGTATCATGGGTATATTTATAACTTCTTCCACACCACAGTTTCCAAGTTTTACAGGTACTCCTACGCATATATCCTCAGCTTCGTAGTACTTTCCTTCCTCACCCTCAAGGTAAACGGAGCATGGAAGTATTCTCTTGTTATCCGTCACGATCGCTTCCACCATTTCTACTATGGATGCAGCAGGTGCGTAATAGGCTGAAGTTCCCATGAGGTCAACTATCTCACCTCCTCCAAATTGTGTTCTCTTTATAAGTTCGCTAAGCCTCTCTCTGGGTAGCATATCTTTTAAAGGTATACCTCCCACGTTGGATATGGATATGAGCGGTACCATCTCGTCTCCGTGACCACCTATGACGTAAGCGTGTATATCCTTTGGGGAAACTTTTACTTCCTGTGATATGAAGGTTTTAAACCTCGCAGAATCAAGGACACCTGCCATTCCCATAACTTTCCTTTTGCCAAATCCAAGCATCTTATATACTGCATAAGTCATCAGGTCAACGGGATTAGTCACCACTATAACTATGGAATCTTTGGCATACTGTTTTATCCTTTCTGATATAACAGAGAGTATGGAGAGGTTTTTTTCAAGGAGATCCTCTCTTGACATGCCGGGTCTTCTTGGAAAACCTGCAGTTATTACTATTATATCGCTTCCTTCTAATGCCTCATAGCCGTTACCTTCCGGGCTTATCGTATAGCCATCCACCTTCGCGTCAATATCTATGGCTGCGAGCATCTGCTTTATGTCAAGAGCTTTCCCTTTAACTGGTTCTATAACCTTCTCTCCGTCCTTTCTGGGAATGTCAAACATCCTCACATCTACAAGACCCCTCAAAGCCAAAAGACTCGCCACATGTTCACCTACATTACCGGCACCTATCACCGATACAACTTTCCTCATCTTCATAATTGCTACCCTCCTATCACGTCAATTTACACCGACTTCTTGTTTGTTTTTTATCCATCTTAGAAGCCCTCCCGCTAACAGGACGGATATCTGCTTGGGCGTTAGATTGTACCTGCATACTATCTCTTCCTGTGTAGTTTTATTTATTACAACTATCTCCTTGCCTGTTTGAAGTCTCTCTATAAGTTCTGGCAGGTAAACCTCATCACCCACCGAAAACTTAGCGTAATCTTCTTTATCCGTAAACTCAAGAGGTAGTATGCCAAAGTTGACAAGGTTTGCGTGGTGTATGCGTGCAAAGGATTTGGCTATGACGACTCTTACACCCAAGAATCTCGGAGCGAGCGCAGCGTGTTCTCTTGAAGAACCCTGCCCGTAATTTTCCCCACCTATTATGATGCTCCACTTTTTCTTTTCGTCCCTGATCCCTTTAGCCCTACTTACAAACTCCGGATCTACGTAGTGATAAACATACTCGCTTATGGCGTATATGTTTGACCTCAGAGGTAAAATTTTCGCACCTGCGGGCATTATGTGGTCTGTAGTAATGTTGTCACCTACTATAAGGGAAACTTCTCCCTCTATATATTGCGGGAGTTCGTCAAACTCAGGCAGAGGTGTTATGTTGGGTCCTCTGTATATTTCTACCTTTTTAGCTTCTTCCTCAGGAAGAGGCTCTATAATGGCTTCATCGCCATACGGAAACTTTTCGGGCATCTCTACCTTTATCCATTTTATACCTTCCTTTTGTGCAAGCCTCCTGGGGTCTACGATCTCACCGACAATGGCAGAAGCCACGCAAACTTCGGGAGATGCCAGATAAACCTTTGCATCCTTTGTACCTGCTCTTCCTTCAAAATTTCTATTGAAGCTTCTCAAAGATACTCCTCCGCTCGGTGGAGCGTATCCCATACCTATACATGGACCACAAGCACTCTCCAGTATCCTGGCTCCCGCTTTTAGAAAGTTAAGGAGCATACCATTTTGAGTGATAAGTTCAAGAGCTTGTTTTGAACCTGGTGCAACTGCGAATATCACATCCGGGTGTATTTTTCTACCTTCCAACATCTTCCCAGCACGGGTAAGATCCACAAAAGAAGAATTTGTACATGAACCTATAACTACCTGATCAACCTTTATACCTTCCACCTCACTTACAGGTACTACGTTGTCAGGGGAGTGTGGGCAAGCTATAAGAGGTTCAAGTTCTGAAAGGTTTATCTCTATAACTTCGTCATACTCGGCATCATGATCTGGCAAAAGCTCTATCCAGTCTTCCTCTCTGCCTTGAGCTTTCAGATAAGCTCTTGTTATCTCGTCGGAAGGGAAAATGGATGTTGTAGCTCCAAGCTCTGCGCCCATGTTGGTTATGGTTGATCTTTCAGGAACGGAAAGCTCCCTTATTCCATCTCCAAAGTACTCAAAAATTTTACCGACGCCTCCTTTTACTGTGAGTCTTCTTAAAAGCTCAAGGATTATGTCTTTTGCTGTAACCCAAGGGGGTAACTTCCCGGTCAGTTTGATCCCTATAATTTTTGGCATTTTCAAATAGAAAGGTTCACCCGCCATAGCAGCAGCAACATCAAGACCACCGGCACCTATAGCGAGCATACCTACACCACCCGAAGTTGGGGTATGCGAATCAGATCCGAGCAAAGTTTTCCCGGGCTTTGCAAACCTTTCTACATGCACTTGATGACATATACCGTTTCCCGGTTTTGAGAGGTATATACCGTATCTTTTAGCAACGCTCATAAGATACTTGTGATCGTCAGGATTTTTGAAATCAGTCTGGAGCATATTGTGATCTATGTAACTGACAGAAAGCTCAGTTTTTACTCTATCCACTCCCATGGCTTCAAATTGAAGGTAAGCCATAGTTCCTGTCGCATCTTGTGTCAGCGTTTGATCTATCTTTATAGCTATTTCCTCACCTGTATTTAGCTTTCCGCTTACCAAATGACTTTGCAATATCTTGTAAGCTACCGTACCTTTTGCCATGAAAACCTCCTGTGCAAAAAGTAATGATATATATTATAGACTTTTTATACGCCAAGTGAGGAATTCCTCATAATCATGTGATTGTTGTATATTTATTAAACTTATGGATGATAAGCAAAAGTTCAGGATACTTTCCAAACTGACCACTTTTGAAAGGGATGGAGAAATAAATTTAGAGAGCTGTATTTACTTGACCTCTACACCTAAGGGGAAAGTCCCTATACTCAAAGTTATGCAAACAACCATGTGCGACAGAAACTGTACTTACTGCGTTTTTAGAAGGGATAGGGATAGCACACCGAGGCTTTACATACCGTCTGAGAAACTCGCAAAATCTTTTATGGATATGTACAGGAGCGGAATGGTAAGAGGTCTTTTCCTTTCTTCCGGTATTTTTGGACATCCTGAATTTATCATGGAAAAGATGATAGATACAGTGAAGATCCTACGCGGCAAGTATGCCTTTAATGGTTACGTGCATCTAAAACTTATGCCCGGTGTATCTATCCAGACGGTTGAAGAAGCTCTGAAGGTTGCAAACAGAGTCTCCATAAATATGGAAACTTGTAAAGAGGAAAGACTTAAAAAGATAGCCAAAGGTAAAAGTATTTTAAGAGATATACTTCCCAAAATAGAAACAGTAGACAAACTACTGCCAAAATATAAAGGTAAAAGCCAGATAACTCAAATGATGGTAGGTGTAGATGGAGAAACGGACGAAGAGATAATAAGTGCTATACACTTTCTAAACAGACGTTACAAAATCAGTAGGGTGTATTTTAGCGCCTTCTTTCCGGTAAAAGATACTCCCTTGGAAAATAGACCCCCAGAAAATCCTTTACGAGAATACAGGCTGTATCAATTGGATTTTCTCATAAGGGATTACGGCTTTGATCTTGAGGACATAAAGAGTATACTCGTAAAAGGAAATTTACCTCTCAATAAAGACCCGAAGGAAGCTTGGGCTCAAGCGCATCCGGATCTTTTTCCCGTTGAACTAAATACAGCGGACTATAATCTTCTCATCAGAGTACCGGGTATAGGCATAGAGACTGCAAAGGAGATAATCAAAAGGCGTAGGGGAAAAAGGTTAAGCTCTCCTCAAGACTTAAAAGGCATAAGAAATATCAAAAAGATACTCAACTATACAACTCTGAACGGACGCTACTACGGAAGCAAGTTATCAATATATCTTTAGATCTGACCTTTTTTAAAAAGTTCCGGGAGCTTGAGAAGGTATAAGTATATTCTCTTCCACCTTGTCCATTCTATAGCTGGAAGGTTTGCACCGTAGGTGCGGTTAGGTTCAAGATCGTTCGCTACACCCGATTTTGCGGCTATCTTGACATTATCACCTATGCATACATGATCAGCTACACCCACCTGACCTGCGAGTATGACATTCTTGCCTGTCTTTACACTTCCAGATAAACCTACCTGTGAAACTATCAAATTGTTCTCTCCGATCCTGCAGTTGTGTCCTATCATCACAAGGTTATCAATTTTTGTACCCTTGCCTATAAGTGTTCTGTCTATTAAAGCTCTGTCTATGGTGGTATTTGCACCTATCTCCACATCGTCCTCCACAACTACCTTACCTACGTGATGGAGTTTAGTTATACCCTCCCTGCCTACATGATAGCCAAAACCATCAGCACCTATAACCGTTCCGCTGTGGATTCTGACCCTTTTGCCTATGATACATCCCGGATATATATGCACACCGCTGAATATAATGGTATCATCACCTATCACACAATTATCGCCTATGTAGGAAAAAGGATATATCTTTACCCTATTTCCGATCTCTACACCGTCACCCACATAAGCAAAGGGAGCAATGTATACTTCCTCTCCAACGAAAACATCTTTGCCTATGTATGCTCTTTCTGAAATGCCAGATGGGTGTCTCTCCGGATAGAAGCTTTTTAAAAATAGAGCCATAGCGTGCTTCACATCTTCAACGAGAATATAATTGGAATGCTCTATAGGTTCTTTTACCACTATGGCAAGTTCAAAATTTTTTACTTTTTCAACTTCACTTTTTTCTTGACAAAATACGATAGTGTGAGGTTTTGGATCTTCCGGGGAAGATATGCCAATCACTTCAAAGTCTTCACTACCGTAAAGCTTGCCACCCACTAAATGTGCAACATGTATAAGCCTCATTTACCTTGATCTAAGCTTTTTATTATAGCATCCGTTATGTCTATATCCGGTTGTTTATATACAAAGGCACTACAATCCAATATTCCCGTATAGCCGTTTTTCTTAGCTATACCCTCGGCTATACCTCTGACTTTGTTGAGTATGTCTTCCTCTAATTTGCTTTTTAACTCCATAATGTCTTTCTGAGCTTTTTGTTGGAGTTCCATGCCTTCCGCTTCAACTTTCTGATACTCTTTTATCTTCTCTTCTTTTGCTTTTTGACTGATGCCCTTGCTTTCTATCTGTTTCTTCAGTTCGTCAAGTTTTTTCTGTTTTTCGTCCAACTGTTTTTGATAGTCCTGAACCTTTTTTTTGAGCTGTTCCTGTGCTTGAGAGACTGACTTGGACTCGGAGAGAATTCTGTTTGGGTCCACGCACGCAAATTTTTGCTCCGCTAAGGAAAAACTGCTAAGAAGTAGGCTTGAAAGGATGAGCTTTTTCATATTATCCTCCTTTTTTTATTATACAGCTTCCTTGTAAACATATCTGGGTTTTACTTTGTTTTTTACCACCTTTTCGTCTACAACTACTTTCTTCACTCCTTTCATAGACGGAATTTCAAACATCACCTCCGTCATGATCTCTTCCATTATAGCTCTCAAACCTCTGGCACCTGTTTTTCTCTTAATGCTTTCTTTGGCTATTTCTCTGATAGCTTCATCTGTGAACTCAAGATCCACACCATCCATTTCAAAAAGTTTCTTGTACTGCTTTATGAGTGAGTTTTTGGGTTCTGTTAGTATTCTCACGAGATCATCCTCATCAAGTTCTTCAAGTACAGCAATAACAGGCAATCTTCCTATAAACTCGGGGATGAGACCGAAATGTATAAGGTCGTCAGGCTCCACAAAATCAAGTACGTTCTTTTCTTTAAAAACTCCCTTCACCTGGGATTCAAAGCCTATACTTGATTTCCCAAGCCTCCGCTTTATTATATCTTCAAGACCTACAAAAGCACCTCCGCATATAAAGAGAATGTCGGTGGTATCAACCTGTATAAATTCTTGATGGGGATGTTTTCTTCCACCTTGCGGTGGAACGTTGGCGACTGTTCCCTCCATAATTTTCAAAAGTGCCTGTTGTACTCCTTCACCAGATACATCTCTGGTTATGGATGGGTTTATGCCCGATTTTTTGGCTATCTTGTCTATCTCGTCTATGTATACTATACCTATTTGAGCAAGCTTAACATCGTATCCACAATTTTGCAATAGCCTGGTGAGAACATTCTCCACATCTTCACCTACATAACCCGCTTCTGTAAGACTCGTAGCATCAGCTATGGCGAAGGGTACATTCAAGAGTTTGGCTAAAGTCTTGGCAAGGAGCGTTTTACCAGAACCTGTTGGACCTATGAGAAGTATGTTACTCTTTTCCACTTCAACGTCTCCAAATCCCGTACCCAACTCTTTTGCCTTTACCCTTTTGTAGTGATTGTAAACAGCTACAGAAAGTATCTTTTTTGCTTTTTCCTGACCTATCACGTAATCATCAAGAAATTTCTTTATCTGCTCAGGTGTTGGTATACTTGTGAGTCCACGATATGTCTGTTGTTTTTTCTGCTCTTTTATAACAGAACTGCATGCCTCTACGCATCTGTCACATATAAAGGTGTCGTTAGGTCCAGCTATGAGAACTAAGACCTCGTCCTGTGATCTTCCACAAAAGGAACAGCGGTTTTTTGCATATGTCTTCATGCTACCTGATTTCTCCTAAAAAATATATTTCCATCACTGCCTTTTTTCAATTACCCTGTCTACAAGTCCATACTCTCTCGCCTCTTGAGCTGACATGAAGTAATCCCTTTCTACATCCCTTTCTATGCGTTCAAGTGGTTGTCCCGTATGTTTTGAAAGTATCTCGTTAAGCATGTGCTTTATTCTCTTTATTTCCTCTGCATGTATTATGATGTCCGTTGCCTGCCCTGTTATGCCTCCTATAGGTTGATGTATCATTATGCGCGAGTGCGGTAAAGCGTACCTTTTGCCCGGAGAACCAGCAGCGAGAAGCACCGCTCCCATAGATGCCGCCTGTCCTATGCATATAGTTACTATATCAGGTTTTATGTACTGCATAGTATCGTATATTGCCATGCCTGCGGTAACCGAACCACCGGGAGAGTTTATGTACATGTATATGTCTTTCTCAGGATCTTGGGCTTCCAAAAAGAGTAGTTGAGCCACTATGAGATTGGCTATGTGATCATCTATGGGATAACCTAAAAGAACTATTCTATCTTGAAGGAGTCTTGAGTATATGTCGTAAGCTCTTTCACCCCTTGGCGTTTGCTCTATAACTATGGGGACGAGTTGATCAATTATTTCCTTCATCGCTCTTCTCCTCTCTTTCCTTTATAACAGCTTTACTTATTATATCACTGAACGCTTTTTCCCTTAGTATGTCTTCAAGAAGTACGCTTTCAATATTTTCTTGCCTAAAGTAATTCTTCATCTCTTCAACGCTCCTTCCATACTGACGTGCAAGATCTTCGTACTTCTTTTCCAGATCTCCTTCACTAACCTGCAAACCTTTTTCTTTAGCATATTTTTCGAGGATATACCTCAGTTTTACGTTAAACACAGCCTGCGGTGTAAACTCTTCAGCCATAGCTTTATAGTTGAGGTATCTTGTATCTATACCGTACTGAGAAAGTTCCTGTACTCTCCTTTCTACAAGATGGGAGATCTCACGCGATAAGAGAGTTTGGGGAATATTGAAATCAAACATCTCAACGAGCTTCTTAGCTACAGCTTCCTCGATCATAGCCCTCTTCATACGCTCTATACCCTCTTTGACCTCTTGTCTTATTTTTTCTTCAGCTTCCTGCCAAGTTTGACCCAGACCTAACTCTTTTGCAAAGTCGTCGCTTACCTCAGGAAGCACTTTTTCTTTTACGCTCTTTATAAATAGCTTTACCCTCGCCTTGCCCGCTTCCTTTCCTTCAGTATCGTAAAGGGTAAGCTCTTCAAAGATAAGCTCATCCCCCTCTCTCTTGCTCACGAGAGCGGTATCTATCTCCTCTCTGAACATTCTCTGCCCAACTATTCCTGAGGTTTCCCCATGTGTACTTTCTCCACTACCTATTTGCTCTATGTTGTATTCAACCGATACGAGATCCCCATCTTTTATCTCTCTGTCTGTAGGTTGCCAGATTGCATGCTCTTCTCTTAGCTGTTCTATCCTTTTTTTAACTAGTTCTTCATCAAACTCCACTTTTCTAACTTCCACCTCTATACCTTCCAGATCTTTGAGTTCAAACTCTGGGGGTGTTTCAAAGGCAACCCTGTATGTTAGTTTAGGTATTGACTCCTCAAGTTTTACCTCCTCCAAGAATATATCCGCTACTGGTTTTAGTTTGCTCTCTTCTATAGCTGATCGGAGCGTTTCGTTGGCTATTATCTTTCCCACCTCTTCTTGAATGTGATCCCTGTACCTTGCTTTTATTATCCATAGTGGTACAGCGCCTTTCCTAAAGCCCTCTATACTTACACTCTCTTTTAAATGTTTATAAACTTCCTCAAGGGCAGACTTGACTATATCACCTTCCACTTCAACGCTCAGCTCTTTAAAAAGCCCTTCTCTCTCTTTTACAGAAACTTTCATTCATTGCCTCCTTCTTAAAAGCTAAATCTGTATAAGTTTAACACACAAAAGGTTCAAGTGGAAGTTTCTAAGGGATAGCCTGCTCTTTTCCAGCCTTCTACACCGCCACTTAATACCTTAACCTTTTCGTAACCCCTCTCTAAATATGTTGCTGCCACACGGGCAGAAGTCGCTTCATGAGGTCACGCACAGTAAAAGATGATCTCTTTACCTTGTGCTAACGATGGTTGGGCTTCAAGCTGGCTCAGGAATATAGCCCCTTCAAGCTTTAGACTCCTGCATCTCTCGTCACTGTATGCACACACGAGTAACGCTTCTCCAGAAAGTACCTTCTTGCGCGCAAGATCTGGACTTATTCTTTCTGGCTCCATCATTTTAACACCTCCTTATAAGGAGAAACTTAGAGCAGGTAAACCGCTATGTCAAATGGATTTTTTTGTTGCCTTTTTACCAAGATAAGGTTATAATATAACATTCCCAAATAAGTTAAAAGGAGCCGAGAGATGAAGACATACAGGGTAAAACCTGAGAATGTAGAGAGAACTTGGTGGGTGGTAGATGCTCAAGGGAAAACCTTGGGAAGACTTGCCTCACACATAGCTAAGATACTAATGGGAAAGCACAAACCTTATTACCAACCTGATGTAGATTGCGGAGATTTCGTGGTTGTATTAAACGCAGGAAAGATAAAAGTCACAGGTAAAAAACCTAAGCAGAAGATTTACGCCTTTCACACTAACTATCCGGGTGGTATAAAGGAGCGGTCACTCGGGTGGATGTTAGAGAATAAACCTGAAGAAGTTATAACGCTTGCCGTCAAGAGGATGCTTCCCAAAAACAAACTTGGACACAGGATGCTAAAGAGATTAAAAGTTTATGCAGGCTCAGAGCATCCTCATCAAGCGCAAAAGACTCAACTTCTGGAGGTAAAAGCATGATAACCAAACTGAAAGACTTTCGTATAGGCTTTGACAATGCGTATTATGGCACAGGCAGGAGAAAGGAAAGCATAGCGAGAGTGTGGCTTTTGAGAAACACCGATAAAATGGTGATCAAGGCAAAGGACAGTTGTAAGGAATTTCCTATGAAGGATTATCTACAGCGCGACAGTCTTTTCAGTAAGGTACTTTATCCTATAAAGCTGGCGGGACTTGATGGTAAGTTCGGCATTTACGCTACGGTGGAGGGAGGAGGCATATCCGGACAGGCTGAAGCCATCATGTACGGTGTTGCGAAAGCTCTACTCAAATATAACCCGGATCTAAGACAGACCCTCAAAAAGGCCGGACTGCTCAAAAGGGATTCAAGGGAAAAGGAAAGAAAGAAGTACGGACTTATGAAAGCAAGAAAAGGCTACAGATGGAGCAAACGTTAAAGGTATGCGTATATGGTGCTACAGGCTATACAGGTATTGAGCTTCTGCGCTATCTTACCAATCATCCTCACGTAAGGGTGGTAAGCGCTGTATCAAAAACTTACGCAGGAAGATACATATCTGATCTCCTGCCGTACTTTTCCCATTTTTACCTATCTAAGCTGATGCTGACAGAGGAACCGCAGGAAGACTTTGACTTAGCTTTTCTGTGTCTTCCTCACGACGTATCATTAAGCACCGCACCTTCACTTCTTGAAAAGGGTAAGCTCGTCGTAGACCTTTCGGGAGCTTACAGGATAAGCGATCCCAATCTTTACCCTGAGTTTTACGGCTTTGAACACACGCATAGGGAACTTTTACAGCATGCGGTATATGGTCTTCCCGAGATATTCAGAGAGATCATAAAAAGGGGGAGGTTCGTTGCAAATCCGGGTTGCTATCCAACAGCAGTACTCCTTGGGCTATATCCTTTCCTCAAAGAAGGCGTAAGCTTTGATAAAGTCATAGTTGATGCTATTTCTGGTGTATCAGGAGCAGGCAGAAAAACCACACAACACTTTCACTACCCTGAAATGGAACAGAGCATAATAGCTTACTCTGTACACAAACACAGGCATACTCCCGAAATGGAGGATATCATAAAGAGAATATCTGGCAAGCACGTAAAAGTGAGGTTTACTCCAAAGGTAGTTCCAACATCACGAGGTATGCTCGCCACCATTTATCTGCATACTGAGGAAAAGCATGTAGAGGAACTATTTTGGGAAACTTACAAAGAGGAGAGATTTGTAAAGGTTGTAAAAGATCCTCCTACTACAAAATATGTTATAGGGACTAACATGTGCTTGCTTTATCCTTATTACGATGAGAGAACACAGATAGCTGTTATAGTAAGCGTCATTGATAATCTCGGGAAAGGGGCATCCTCTCAGGCTGTCCAAAATATGAACCTAATGCTGGGGTTTGAGGAAAGTACCGGTATAGAAACTCTCGCACTCTTTCCTTAACTGAGAAGTTCTTCCTTTATTATGTTCAAGAGTGTAAGTAAAGTGTTTTTTACACTCTCTTTATCAATCGCCGAAACGGGAAGAACAGGGATACCTTCATCTTCATCTATATCAAGTGCAGTTCTTACATCTTCAGGTCTCCACGCATTGGGAAGATCCTGTTTGTTAGCACCTACCACCATAGGTACTGGAAACCTTGACTGAAAGAAGTTTATGATCCGCCTAGCCTCATGAAAAGTGGAAGGATCTGTACTGTCAACGAGAAGAATTATCCCTAAGGCACCCTCGCCGAGTATGTCCCACATAAAATCAAATCTTGACTGTCCAGGTGTACCAAAAAGGTAAAGTTCGTGTTCGTCATCTATCCTTATCTTCCCAAAATCCATAGCGACAGTGGTGTAATCCTTTACGTTCCTCTCTCCCAAAGCCCTGGTTTTTCTTTCCGTTTTTACTGTCTTTATCTCGCTGACTGTGTTTATAAACTGTGTTTTTCCAGCTGCGAAAGGACCAGCAACCACTATTTTTATCTTCTTTATGGGCTTCATCACAACTCCTTTATCCTCTCTATGATCCTTGCAAGGAGTTCTAAAGTTATGGAAGGCTTATGTCTTTTCTCCCTCTTCTTCCTCTTTATTGCGCTGAGTGCCAAAAGTCCATACAGCGTTCTATCTACGCTCAGATTATCAAGCCCAGATTCGCGTCTTATATCCATGACGCTTCTTTCACCGTCAACAAGCATGAGGATCCTCTCCTCGTCCCTCGTAAGCTCAGCTTTCCTTACCTTCTCCACATAATCCTGGGATCTCTCAAAAGTTAGGAATTCATCCGATATTTTTCTCTCCACCTCTTCAGGTGTCAGCATTCTTGATGCTATCATTATAAGCTTCTCTATGGGATAATGAACAGGCATATCCGAATTGTACCTTATAAAGCCAGGCGTAAAGGAAAAAATGCCTTCCTTACTACCGAGCTTTGTAATCAGGAACCTCTCCACAGTTTTTGGAAGATTCTCCCTTGATATCCTAAGCTTGTCTATCAGATTATCAAAATCTCTATCCGCATAAACCCTGAAAACCCTGTCAACTGGTCTTGCAAAAACTATCTCCCCATCCTTCACATAATATGCCACTGTCATGTCTTGCCACTCAACAAGCAGTATACCGCTTCTTTTATCTTTTGCGAGTATTTGAAATATATCTACAAAGCTAAAGGTGCTTAAGTCCCCCGTTAGTGCCATAACTCTCCTTTTAAATAAGTGCCTTCAACTTTTCCTGAGCCTTTTTTATCTCCATGAGCAGGAGACCCAGCTTGGCGTTGTTGTCTGCAAGTACCACCATTACTGCATCCTGACCCACACCTGTCAGTATGACATACCCGTTATCCCCCTTTATGGTTATTTGCTCAAGCCCTCCCTTTGCAAGTTCTTCGGATACTCTTTCACCTAAGGAAAGTATAGCAGCGCTCATAGCAGCTATTCTATCCTCCTCAAGACCGGGTTTTAATACCGAAGATATGGGAAGCCCATCCGCAGACACAAGGGATGCTCCTTCTAATCCCGTATTCTTTATAAGTTCTTGAAGCACCTGCATGTACTTATCCATTTTTCCCTCCTGTTTATAAGTATATCACTAAAATAATACATCAAGCATAAAACCCAGTAAAGTTGAGAGAAAAAACCATGAAACTGTGTACACCAAAACCACCCTTAAGGGTAGGAAGCTCTTGACCGCAAATATGGTAGGTAGGCATATACCGCTACTTGCAAGCATGAAGGTAAAGGCATTACCGTAAGTAAAACCCACCTGTGTTAGAGCCTTAGCTATAAGAACATCTTCACCTGAACACACGTATATGGGTATGGATACGAGAGATATGAGAGGATAGGAAAGGGGACTGCCAGCAATGTAGCTTACCGCTTTAGTTGGCACGAATGTTTTAATGAGTGAAGCTATAACTATACCAATCAGTATGTATCTTCCTGTAAAAAGGATATGGTATTTAAGGGATTTGAAAAGTATAACCGTTTTTCTTTCCGTGTTTTCTCGCTTGAAATCTGCCAATAGAGGTATGCTCCCTCCCTTTTTGAATAGTGCGTCTACAGTGTAGGCTACCGCAATAGCAAAGGCAAGTGTACCAAAGGTTCTCAGCACAGCCGCTTTAAGACCAAAAAAGCCATAAGTCAGGATAACCGTAATAGGTGAAACTACCGGTGCAACTATCAAGAAGGCTATCACACTAGAGTAGCTCTTAGATAGGCTATTTATGAGATGTGCGATAGGTATCATAGAACACGAGCACAAAGGCAGAAAACCACCAAAAGATGCGGTTAAAAATGGGGCAATTTTCCTTTTCGTTATAAAATTCTTCAGCCAACTGAGTTTTGCGTATGTTTGGATCAGGGAGGTAATAAGTGTGGCAAGTAGGTAGTAAGGTAATATATCAACGCTGTAATCATAAAAGGTACTTAAGAGTAAACCTAAATATTCCATAGTAGTATTAAAATATAACACTGGTAAGCCTTACCTATCTTATTCATCCATTACTCTCATTTTCTCCTTTTCTATAGCTTCTCCGAGATTCCTTCCTGTTAATCCTTTGAATTTTTCTACATCAACCTTTACAGATCTCAGCTTCTCAAGGTACAGTTTGACCTTCTCTTTTAAGCTATCTTCAGTCATGAGAAGCAGTATGAAAGGCAATGGTTTATCCTTTAGGGAAAGGTATATTTCCGAATTCTTCCTTGCAGTAAAAAGTTTTTTCGTCACATCTTTATAGTGCATTTTTATTTGTTCGTAAGTTTCCCTGACCCACGCTGGCGCACTTATTTCCGTCAAAAAGGCTCTACCTTCTTGCACATCCGTATCCTTAAGTAAGACAAGAAGATAAACCCATCCGTAATCTATAACTTCTTTAGGGAATTGTATTTTATGCCATGCGATCACATTTCGCAGATTCATAAGCCTTTCTTCAAGCTTTGAAGACCACTTTATCCCCTTAAATACTTGCTCCAGTACTCCGTACTTTCTGTAAAGCTCAAGTATCTCAAGTATTCTCTCTTCCCTCAAGGCTAACCTGACCTCGTTCATTATCCTACCTTTTGGAGCTGAAGATATGAGTCCCAAAAGAACAGCGTTTTTAAGCAATCTTTCTGTGCTCTTTGAAAGCTTAAATCCGAGTCTTCCTGCAAATCGTAAAGCTCTGAGAATTCTTACGGGATCTTCTACAAAACTCAGGGGGTGAAGAACCCTTATGAGCCTGTCCTTGAGGTCCTTCAAACCCCCAAAGTAATCTATAAGAGTGCCAAAATCCTCTGAGTTTACGGATATAGCCATGGCGTTTATGGTAAAATCTCTGCGCAAAAGATCTTCTCTAAGGGATGCATACTCTACTAAAGGGTACGCACCAGGGTGGGGATAGGTTTCCCTTCTTGTAGTCGCAAACTCAAGCTTTAAATCTTTCAATTTTATGTGAGCTGTACCGAACTCAGGGAAAGGATGAAAGGTAAGTCCGTACTTTTGTGCTAACACTTGAGCCACTTTGATAGCGTCTCCTTCAATTACAAAATCAACATCCCAAACATCTTTTTTTAAGAGTATATCCCTTACCGCACCACCCACCAGATACGCTTTAAATCCGAAGGTTCCCGCTATAAGACCTACTTCTCTACTTATCTGCGCCACCTTAAAGGGAAGTTCCACCTTTCGCTCGTATGCTTTTAACCTTTCCGTTTGCTGTCTCATACTGTAAAGGAGATCAAGCCTCGTTACTACCCCAACAAGCCTATCTTTGTCAACCACAGGTATGAGCTTCTCTCCGTATCGGGAAAGTATCTCTTCAGCCTTCCATATAAAATCTTCGGGTGTCAGTGTGTGAAACTCTTCTACCATAAAGTCTTTTACAGGCTTGTCAGGATAATGTTTTACCGCTCTCAACAGATTTTTCTTATAAACTATGCCCACGAGCTTGCCAGTATCATCCACGACCGGAGCGCCAGCAAAGTTTCTCTGAGAAAGTTCAAGTATGGCATCTGATATGAGCGTACCCTGATGCAATACGAAAGCTGGAGACGTCATCACATCTTTTACCTTCAGCATCACCTTTTTACCTTCAAGCAGGGATGTTAATATGGATTTGATCCTTTCCGCATCCACACCTTCCAATTTGGTAGCGCTCGCAAAGGCATGTCCACCACCACCTATATATTCAAGTACCTTACTTACATCAAACTCTTCCTTTATGCTCCTTCCGAAAACATAAGTTTTATGACCAGCCGATACTATAACGAAGAGTGCAGAAGCTTCTTTAACTTCCTTGAGTTCATACAGGATACGCAGTACGTCAGGTTGATATTCTTCCGATTTGACCGAGGCTATAATAACCTTTTTACCGTTGAGAAAAAGGGATTCTATAGATTGTAAGTGCTTGGAGAGAATATCTATCTGCTCCTTACTGAGCGTATCGGAAAGATATTTACGAACAAGCCTGAGGTTTACACCCTTTTCAAGTAACCAAGCGAGAGCCCTGGCATCCCTCGCAGTTGTACCCTCGTAACTTAAAAAGCCAGTGTCTTCGTATATTCCAAAGCTGAGAAGCGTCGCAGACTCCGGAGAAATATCCATATCTTTAGCCATTAGCTCTTCAACCACAAGGGTCGTTGCGCTCCCTACTTGCTCTAACTTCCCTTTTACACCATCTATGCGGGTCGGGTGGTGGTCATAAATAATCACATCTTTTACCCTGTCTTTGAACTCTTCCAGGTATATTTGGTAATTTTGCGTATCCGTAAGTATAAGCTCAAACTCCTGAGGAGGATCTTGCGTTAACCTAAAAAGGTGCATAAAGTCCTTGAAAACCTCGCTCGCCTTTCTTGAAAGCCACCTCGGTTTGAGAAGTTTACTTTCTGGATAAATAAGGAGTAATCCGTAAGCCGAAGACAGCGCATCAAGATCGGCTCCTTCTTCCAAAACTATCACTTTTTCCATGCTATAATCTTAAGTTATGAGGTTTTCAATAGATAGGGAGGAATTTCTCGAGGTACTTCAAAAAGCAAAGAGCGCAACGGAAAAAAGATCGGCTCTTCCCGTACTTAACAACTTCTTGCTTTATGCCGAAAGAGGTTTGCTTACTGTTAGAGCTACAGACCTTGAGAATTTTCTCACTTTTACAATAAAAGCTGAGATCTCCGCAGAGGGATCTCTGGCAGTGAATGCCGACAAACTCACGAATGTTGTAAAGTCTATACCCTCCACCACTTTGTATGCGGAATTAAAGGAAGGTAAGTTATCTTTAACAGGTGGTAGGAGCAAGTTTAATCTCACGGCTATTGATCCAGAAGATTTTCCCGAGTTTCCAGAAATCAAGCTTAGCGCTGAGATACCTGCAAGCGATCTACTCAAAGCCATAGATAAGGTAGAATATGCCATATCAAAGGAAGACACAAGATATGCCCTTCAGGGTATGTACGTTCATCAGTACAAGGATAGAACTCACTTTGTAGGTTCTGATGGTCACAGACTCGCTTTATACTACACTCAGTCATCCTTCCCCCTTGAGCTTCTGATCCCGAGAAAGAGTCTTAAGATAATAGAAAAGCTTCTTCGCGATTACGTGGGTGAGCTTACCGCTGGCAGAGACGAATCTTTTGCCCACATAAAGGGTGATTACTTTAGTCTTTCGGTGAGGCTCCTTGAGGGTGAATATCCTGATTATCTCTCCGTTATTCCGGAAAGCTTTAATTCCGAAGTTCTAATAGATAGAGCCGAATTTTTAAACTCGCTGAAGCGTTTATCTGCTATAGCGGAAGGTTCTGCCTTTCCCGTAAAGATCAGTCTTCAGGATAACCTTGCCATCTTTGAGATATCAGAACCTGAGTACGGTGAAGGTAAGGACGAGATGGAAGTAGATTACACTCAAGAACCTATAGAGCTCGGTTTCAATGGTAAGTATCTGATAGAAGCTTTAGAAAGTTTTGATACGGATAAGGTGCTATTGAAAATCGTGGATGCAGATACAGCTGTAGTAATAGAAAGCGAAGACCCAAAAGAAGATCCTTACCTCTGTCTTATTATGCCTATGAGGATCTAAAGCGCAGTATTGGTTTTCTGTTAGCTTCAGCCTCCTTTATTCTCTTTACCGGTGTTTTTTGTGGAGATGCCTTTACGATCTTAGGATTCTCCTTAGCTTCCCTGATTATATCTTTTAAAGCCTCCGCAAAAGATATGAGCGTGTCTATACTCTCGGTTTCTGTAGGTTCTATCATGAGTGCCTCTTTTACCACGAGAGGGAAATAAACGGTCGGCGCGTAAAAACCTCTATCCAAAAGGGCTTTTGCAATATCTATTGCCTTTACATCGTACTCGGCAAGATTTACGGCGGACAAAACGAATTCGTGCATGCAAGGTACGTGCTTATATGGATCAAAAAGATGATCTTTCAAAAGGTATCTGAGATATCTTGCATTTAAAACAGCATACCCAGAAACCTTATTTATACTCTGTCCGTAGCTAAGTATGTAAGCGAGAGCTTTTAAAAATACACCGAAATGTCCGTAAAAAGTAAGAATCTTTCCAACGCTTTTGGGATTTTCCCAGTTTAAAAAATACCTTTCTCCATCAAAATCCACCTGAGGTACGGGCAAGTAAGGTTTTAGTTTTTCAGAAACGCCCACGGCACCTCCTCCTGGACCTCCTCCACCATGAGGGGTTCCAAAAGTCTTGTGAAGATTAAAATGCATAACGTCCACACCCCAAAGACCTGGTTTTGCTCGTCCTACAATGGCATTAAAGTTGGCACCATCCATGTACAGCAAAGCATCCCTTTCGTGTAAAGCGTCGGCTATCTGTTTTATTTGCCTTTCAAAAATACCGAGCGTATTTGGGTTGGTTATCATAAGCCCTGCCACATCGTCTCCCAGCTTATTGGAAAAGTCTTTCCAGTCAAGTTCACCGTTAGCATCGCTCTTTACAGTAACCACTTCAAAACCGCATATAGAAGCTGATGCCGGATTTGTGCCATGTGCGGAATCCGGTATGAGTATCTTTCTCTTGCCTTCATTCCCCCTATCTTTGTGATAGGAACGCATGAGGATAAGCCCCAGAAGCTCGCCGTGAGCACCTGCCGCTGGCTGAAGGCTGACTTCAGAAAACCCTCCCAACTCTCTGAGAAGTTCCTTAAGTAAATACATTACCTCAAGGCTACCCTGCACGTAATCCTCAGGTGTCATAGGATGTACATTTGTAAACTCTTCCCACTTAGAAAGTTCTTCACCTATTCTCGGATTGTACTTCATACTGCAAGAACCCAGAGGATAGAAATTTGTATCAACCGAGTAGTTCAGCTGTGAAAGTCTGGTATAGTGTCTTACCACATCAAGCTCCGAAACTTCTGGAAAGTTAATCTCCTTTCTGAAGTATTCACCGAGATATTCTTTTAGATTAGCCTCAGGAACATCTAAAGTAGGGAGGGAGTAACCTTTCCTTCCGCTTTTTGAAAGCTCAAAAATGAGTTCCATTAGCCTTCCTCTTAGTGGGGAGGGTGACGGGACTCGAACCCGCGACCCGTGGATCCACAGTCCACTGCTCTACCAACTGAGCTACACCCTCCTGCTGTTTAATTATACTCCAAGATGTAAAAACTACAACAATAAGTCGAAGGGGGAAGGGGATCCCCCAAAAGAAAAAAGCGGGATGTTACTTTATAGATTCTCTGAGATCCTTGGCTGGTCTGAAGGTTACTACTTTCCTGGCAGGAATGTTGATGACAGCACCTGTTCTGGGATTTCTCCCCTTCCTTGCCGCCCTTTTTCTTACGGTAAATATACCAAAGCCGGGTATGGCAACCCTTTCCCCTTTCTTAAGGGATCCGGCTATAGCGGATATAGCTGATTTTAGGGCAGCATCAGCCTGCTTCTTGGTTATACCCGCTCCCTTCGCAACAGCGGAAACAAGCTCAGCTTTTGTCATGGTCAATCCCTCCTTACAGAAGTTTTACTCGGAATATAATAATACATCAGGTTTTAAAATGATGCAAGAGGAAAATAAGAGCAACAAAAGTTTTAAGGTTGCATCCTATAATGTAAATTCAATAAATACCAGAAAGGAGCTTGTCCTATCTTGGTTAGGGAGAGATCCGGTTGATGTTCTATGCATGCAAGAACTTAAGACTACTGATGAAAACTTCCCGAGAGATGACTTTTTAAAAAAGGGTTACGAATGTTACACTTACGGGCAGAGGACATACAACGGTGTAGCCATATGCTCCAGACAGCCTTTAGAAAGCGTATTCAAAGGCATTGGGGATCCCGTATACGATGAAGAAAAGAGAGTCATAGGTGGCAGGCTTGGAGAGGTGTGGATCATAAATGTATACTTTCCTCACGGTGATCGCCGTGGAGAAAAAAAGTTCTACTGGAAACTTAGGTTTTACGATAGATTTTTGCTTTTTTTGACTGAACGCTTCAGTCCGGATGAAAAAATTGTGCTTGTAGGTGATATGAATGTAGCTTTGGAAGACATTGACGTTTACGATCCAATACTTCTCAAGGACACGATAGGCACCATGAAGGAAGAGAGAGAAGCACTTTTGAGACTTCTCTCGTGGGGATTTGTGGACGCCTTTAGATATCTTTATCCTCAAAAGAGGCAGTTTACCTGGTGGGATTATATAGGTGGTATGGTATGGAAAGATCAGGGCATGAGAATAGATTACGTACTTGTCACAAAACCCATGCTTCCTTACCTAAGGGACGTTTACGTAGATATGTGGGCGAGAAAGAGAAGGAATCCTAAGCCTTCGGATCATGCACCCTTGGTAGGAGTGTTTGAGATATGAAAGCCTTGATCCTCGCTTTTAGCGCAAGCTTAGTTTGGGGTCTTGCTCCATCCCTTTTCAAACTCGTACTCAAGGAGGGTGTTCCACCTTCTGTAGCTTTAATATTTCATAACCTCTCAGCTTGTATCATTGCATTACTCATAACCATAATTCTCGGTGAGAGATTAACCCTAAATCCCAAACAACTTTCGCTTGCCTTTCTCGGAGGTTTCTTATCGGGTTTTCTGGGACTTTACCTTTTCTTTCTCGCTTTGCGACATGGTGATGTTTCTATAATATCACCTATAGCTTCCACATCACCTCTTTGGAGCGCCCTCTTTGCTTATATAGTTCTCGGTGAAAAGCTCAGCTTTACGAAGTTTGCAGGTATACTCCTCATAATAGCCGGGATATCTCTCCTTTCTGTGTCTTTCAGAAGATGATGTGGATCTTACTTGTCATACTCAATGGCGTACTTCTCTATCTTCCCTTCTCAATCTACGACCTGTGGTTTCTTTTATTTCCGGGTCTTTTCATGCTTCTCAAATACCCCAGCCAAAGGCACTACTTTTTTACTGGTTTTATTTTCTTCTTTCTGTCTCTGAGATGTGTAAACATTGCGAGCATAGAATACGGAAACATAAATCCCTTTTTATCATACGCTATGTTCTCTGTATTCTCTCTATTCCTAACACTTTATCAGATGAACTTACCCCTTTACATGTGGACTAAGTTGGGAAGCAGAAAGCTTTGGTTATTACCTATATTCTACACACTTTTTGAGATTTTAAGGTCTTACCTACCCTACGGTGGATTTCCATGGCTTATTGTGGGTGAGATATTAGTGTACATTCCTCTTGTAAAGTATTCACTACGATTTTTTACCGTTTATGGTGGCAGCATGTTGCTTTGGTATTTGATTTATCTCGCCTTTAAAAGAAGATTTTTTATCTTGCTTATCCTTTTAGCCTTTGCTTCACTTGTAGGGCTTTATGCGAAGAACGAAATTATCAAAAAACTTCAATTTGCGCATACAATAAAGGTAGCTCTTGTGCAGACAGCCGTACCTCAGCATGAAAAGTTAAATGAAGAAAATTTCAGAAATCACACGGATGAAATACTTTCGCTTGTTTCCGAAGCTCTCAAAGAAAAGCCAGATCTCGTTTTGCTTCCAGAATCCGCCTTTCCCTTCCTTTTTTCTGACGAGTATGATAAAGGGAGGGAAAAACTCTTTGAACTCAGTTATCAAGCACCTATTTTGGTGGGTCTTATAGACATAAGGGATGGTATGAAGCCGTACAACTCAGCCTATCTAATAAAGGACGCTCAGGTTTATGGATACTACGACAAAGTGAGACTCCTTCCCATAGGTGAGTACATGCCCTTTCCCTTCGCTTTTTTAAAGGATATCTTTTCAGCGATAAGTGGACTTGACTACATACACGGAAATAGGGAACTTCCAATAACTTACAAAGGTATAAAGATAGCCACTCCCATATGTTTTGAGGTAGCATATTGGGATCTTGTGAAGAGACTGTCCAAAAATGCTAACCTTATTGCTGTTTTAACTAACGATGGGTGGTTCAATGACAGCGATTGTAGTCACCAGCATTTTGTCTGGGCGAAGATCAGAGCATTAGAAAACGAAAAATTTGTGTTGTGGGTAAACAACGCCGGAGATACAGCGATCATAGATCCTTTCGGGAATGTAGTAGAGAAACTACCTTACATGAAAAGAGATATCCTTATATATCATGTTAAGCTTTTGCAATAATCTCCCTAACTTCATATCACTTCTCAGACTTCTTCTTTCACCGCTTATGCTGTATATGGATCAGCGCTTTCTACCTTACCTTTTTTCATTTCTGGCTTTGACGGATGCGTTAGATGGCTTTTTAGCCAGAAGCTTAAAAAAAGAGACACAGCTGGGAAGAGTTCTTGATCCTCTTGCGGACAAGGTTTTTTTGATCACAGCCTTATTCTTATGTGTCTTTAAGCTTAATTTATTGAATCCTATATTATTTTTCAGCCTGCTCGCAAGAGACTCATTTATTCTGTTTGGGAGCTTGTTGCTTCTCCTTAAACTAAGGAGTATACCAAAGCCCAGCCTTTGGGGTAAAATTACCACTTTGGTAATATCTCTGAGTTTGTTCATCTGCATGATATACAGTTCTTATCCGCTCAATCTATTTCTCTACGTACTTTCCCAGTTTTTTGTCCTTATTTCGTGGATAGACTATACCGTCAAGGGTTTAAAAGCTCTCAAAAGTCAAACTTCTTTCTGAATCTCACTTTATACTCTTGGGAGTTGTTGGAGTATATCCTAACTCCTACTGATGTGTTAGGCGTTATCTTTACGTTGGCTCCTCCATAAGTTTCTTTCGGGTCTTTGCTCGTGCTTTGTTGGTATTCCACATTAAGCTTATTGGTAAAATCCTTGGATACTTTTGTGTTTACAGCAGCCCCTCCGCTGGAACTTACAGTTGGTGAAAGGTTTACTTTTACATCCGTACCTACAGCCCTTTCCACACCTTCAATAAGCCTGGAGAGTTCCGGAAATTGAGCTATAAGAGCCGAAGATAGTGAAAATAAGCCTTCACCAGTGCCTCCACCAAGTACGAGGGATGTGAGCACTTGTCTTGTGTCTGTAGGTGGTTCCGATCTCACAAAAGCTTTAGGGTTGTTAGCATTACCCTTTATATCTACAATGATGCTGTAGTCGGGTGTAGCTGTAAGCATGGTAACATCGAGATTCGTCTTTTCGGAAGTGAGAAGAACCGTACCTTCCCTTATATGGAACTCTTTATTAAAATATTCCAGGCTTCCACCCATAAGACCGAGTTTTATATTGTATTTAGGTTCGTAAAGACTTCCCGTTATCTCTCCTTCCGCATAGGTGTATATGTGACCTTCGGGTAAGCTTATCCTGAGAGGTTCAGAAGTGGAAAGCTTTACGTCTAAGGTGATAAATTTGTACGCTTTTGGCTTTTCAGAAACTTTTCCACCTAAACTTTTGATACTCATATTACCACCAAGATCAATGCTTGCCCTGATATTCATCCTTTTATAGTCTGTGGTTATACTGCCATTAGCCTTTGCAAAGCCGTTGAATCTCACACTCTCGGATCTGAAAAGTACAGGTAGATGTTGCGTACTGAACCTAACACCGATCAGTTTTTCATCTCCAGTAATATCAGCTTTAAAATCTGCATCGTCACCTTTGAAGTTGACAGAACCTTCCCATACCTTACCATCGTACAAAGCATACACCCTCCCTCTAAGTGGTAAAGCCAGAAAGCGAGATCTAAGCTCTATATCCTTAGGAGAGAATATCCTGAGTCTGAGGATCTTTCCACTTTTTTCAAAGGTATAACTTAGCTCACCTTCCGCATATGTAAATACCTTACTCTTTACCAGACCCATGACTTGACCCAGATCCAAAATCCCCTGTGAGGTGATTGAAAATTCCCCGCTCCTGTAATAAACTTCAGCCTTACCTCTTAAACTTCCTGATGCAAAGATGTTAGGAATGATAAGTATCCCCTTTTTTATATCCCACTGTCCTTGAGAGCTTTGCACCCTGAGAACTCTTTCCGAGTTTATACTTATGGAAATTTCTCCGAGCTTTAAAGTCCCTTTATCCTTAGAACCTTCTAAATAACTGTCTTGCAAAGATACCTGAAAGATTCCCATTTTCAAAGAAAATCCTCTTAAGACACCTTTTAACCCTTGCTGTGTATTTTGGAAAAATGCCTTTATAGGAAAGTTATAGCTCAAATAACCACCCTGACCTATTAGTTGAGCGGAAAAGCTCTCTCCTTTTCCTTGCAACTGATAAGATCCCTTTAGGGAGATACCTTCCTTTTCAAGTTTTAGGTTACCTGTAGAGAAAAAAGTACTATCCACGAAGCTGTATTCAATCTTCCCTTTTGCATATTCGGAAGAATAATCTGCTATCAACAGACCCTTTTCTATACTTGCTCTTACATCCGCATATGATAAGTAAAAGTCATCCTTTTTGAGATCTTCCAAACGCACGAAAAAATTGCCCTGCCATTCCACCCTCTTTATCAGATCCGCATTAGCCATTATGCGAGCTGTTGCACCGTCCTTTGAGACCCTTCCCTCTACATTACCATTTACACGAATTTCTAAAGGTGAAACCTTTATAGAAAGTTCACCTACTATATTGTTTGCAAGCACGTCAGCATATTGAGTAGAGTAACCTTTGAAAAGTATCCTGCCGGAAAAACTCCTATCCCTGATAGAACCTTTTCCATCTCCACCAAAACCAGTTCCGGAAAAAGCTATACTGTAGTTTTCATCTCCAAGATCCAAATCAAAGGAGATATCTCCTAAGGATACGTTCCTATATACAGGTTTTACAAGCTTTCCGCTACCAGATGTGTAAAGGATACCTTTCATGTAGCGAATACTTCCCATATAGTTCAAATAAGTGGAAAAATTATCGTAAGTGTATTCAAGCATGTACACATACACGTCTCCCTCAAAGTTTCCTTCTGTAAGGGTACCAGAAAGATTTATTGTTGCAGGGTCGTTAGCAGAAAAATCTAACTTACCAGTTTGATTTTGGTAGTTGTAAGATAATTCAATATCCACATTTTTAAAGTTTCTATCAAGAAAGAAGGCATTATCTGAAAAACCCTTCAAGGAAAGCTCCCCTTTTTTAAAGAGCAAAGTAGCTGATCCTGAAAGTTTAAGACTAAAAGGTGTCTCGCTTTTGAAAAGCTTATTATTTATGAGAATGCCCCTGAAGTTTGTATAGAGGGTATCTTCAGGATACATTCTGTAATCTAAATTCACAAACATACTTCCCACACTAAGATTTGCGGTAAGTTTTTCCGTATTTCCAAAGATGTAATAAAATTTCCCTTCCCCACTTAGCTTGCCCATGTTATTACCTCTCACTTCAAGGTAGTCCGCCTTTGCCGAAAAAATCACGTTTAATGATGTGTAGTTTAATTTCCCTTTTGCGATCATATGCAGATAGGGTAGTTTGAGATCCGTATTTTCGTACCCCTTTATGATGCCCTGAGCTTGAAACTTGCCCTCCTTACCTATCCACTCTCCACTACCATAGAAAGTGTATAGATCGCTCGTTACAATAGCTTCATCTACATAAAAGATCTCCGCTTTGGCATGAGCCTTTTTCAAAAATATGTACAGTTCGTGCATTGAATTACCCTTCATGTAAACTGTACGTGACCATGCATTAGATGTGACTACACCACCTACGAGTTTCGCATCTTTGATAAAAATGGTAATGCTTCTCTCTTCGGGTGGCGTATTCAGTGAAACATATACACTTCCCACACGAAGGTTTAGTTTTTGAGCGAGCTTAATAAGCTGGGTAAAATCGTAATCAAAAGGCTCCCTTGATACTTTTTTGGTAACTTCAACTACGCTAACACTACCGGCGTATATCCCCTTTGGACTTAAACTTACAGATAAAACATCTACAAATAGAGAATTCCCCTTTAGATCGGGTATAAAGAGGAGTAGGTTATCAGCTCCTATTTTTCTATTTTTCGTGTCAATGTAAAATCCCTTTACATCTACACGTATTCCCCTTATAATCATATACGGTTTCAATAGGGAAAAATAAAGAAACAGAAACAAAAGGAGAAAGTATCCTACATATCTCAACTTTACTCAATGCCATGCATCTTGAGATTTTCCTTAACTTTATGCAAGAGTTCTGCCGGATTTTTAACGGGATACTCAAGCTCGGCGATCACTTCCTCTGCGGGTCTTCCCTTTATGTATACTCCCATCAATTTTTCCTTTATATCTTCGGCTGATCCTATGGGAAAGTCCACACCTTTTAATCTTCTCAATGTTATGTATGCCCAAGGGATGTCAAGAGCGTGAGCGATCCTCTCGCAGTATTCAATAAAGACCTTTGATTCTTCATGACCTTCCTTTATCAGTTTGTATGCGAGCTTGGCAAGTCCTCCCGCTGTATGCACCTTCATCTCCTTCCTCTCTTCTTCAACAAGGTCTTCAAGCCTCTTTATCTTTTCCATAGTAACTGTAGGGTCAGCTCTGAGTATATTTCTAACAGTTTGTCCTGTAAGTCCTACACGCTCAGCTATCTCTTGTTCTGTTTTCAGATACTCCTCCCTGAGGATAACCGTATAGCAAGCCCTTACCAAAGATGGAAGCCACGTAAGTGTTCTGTACTCTACGAGTTTAGAAAAACCTCCAAGTAGATCAATGGCTTTCAAAAATACCCTTGACACAAGTGCTTCCATATCTTGCTCTACAGGTTTTACCTCTATCATCTCTTTCCCTCTCCTCCGAAGCCAAAAGTGATGGCTTCGGGCTGGGGCATTTGTATCCCGCCAAATTAGACCGTTCCTTCCCCAGCTGGCGGTATTGGAGCGGTCTTCTTAGTATATTATATTTATCTTCAGGAAGTGCGTAGCACATGATATACAGGGATCAAAACTCCTTATTAGTCTCTCTGCTTCTTCCCTTATAAAGCTCTCCTCCTTTTTCTCAAGCTGATTTAATCTATCTCTTAAGGAAAGCTCCATAATGTCCTGATTCTGAGAAGTAGGCGGTACGATATCAGCTTTTAATATCCTTCCTTCGGTGTCAAGTTCATAACTGTGCCAAAGTATACCCCTTGGTGCTTCACTTACGCCAAAACCCGTGCCTGCCCTCACCTCATAGTTTACCTTTGAACTCTCAGGTTTTGTGTAGTTTTTCAGTATATGTAAGGATTTTTCAAGACTGTGTACAATTTCCACCATCCTCACCAAAATACTCTTGTAAGGGTTTAGTTCCGGAACTTTCAAGGGTAACTTCTGAGCATAATGATTAGCTACAGAACCGAGCTTTGCGTAATTGTTATTGAAACGTGCCAATGGTCCCACTATATAAGTTTGCCCTTTCTTGGTTTTTGCATGCTTAGCCGTTGAGTATGGTACTATATATTCCTTAAAGTACTCTTTGAACTCGCTTTTATCAATAATTTTGCCTTCGCTTGTGAGTATATCCCCATTGAGTATTGGATAATCATCGCTTGTTAGTGATACAAAGAGTGCATCTTTTAACTCAAAGTTTGGGAATTCTAAATTTTTTAATCTTCCGAGCAATCTGTAACATACATCTATCGCATCTTCTACATCCTTATCTGTTATACTAAGGCGTTCCGGTAGTGAGTGAAAACCTCCTACACTAACCGAGACAGGATGAGATACCCTTCCGCCTATGGATTGAATTATCTTTGATCCTATCTCTTTGATTTTTAGCCCATCTTGTACCAGTTCTTTATCTATTTTTGCAAGCTCCACGATGGATGAGACACGATAAAAATCTGGCAGGTGCAGAAAAAACACGTGTATAGAGTGGCTCTGTATCCATTCCCCATAATACATCAGCTTCCTCAAATTAATTATTTGTGTTGGCAAGCAAACCTTAAAAACATCCTCTATTGCTTGAACGCCACTCATCTGATAAGCTACCGGACATATACCGCATATACGTGCAGTTACATCAGGAATGAAACTGTAAGATTTCCCTTTCAAGATCTCCTCAAAGTATCTTGGAGGTTCGTATATTCTTAGCTTAAGAGTCTTGATTTGATCTTTTTCAAATACTATATCCAGCGCACCTTCCCCTTCAACTCTGGTCAGAGCTTCTATCCTTACCTCCATAGCTTTTCTTTATAAACCTTATTGTAAGCGTTGGCACTGAGTTTTAGTACATCGTGAGCTTGAGGGAAATGTGTCAAAAAGCTTTCCAGGTTAGGTTTTTGCACTGGTCCATAACATCCGTAACATCCTCTTCCAAAAGAAGGGCATATGGCACCACAACCTGCTCTGATAACAGGTCCGAGACAAACTTCTCCCTTTAAAACAGTAACACATATGTTACCTTTCCTCTTGCACTCAAGACACACAGGATATTCAGCTGTACGCGGTCTCTTTCCATGCAAAATACTCATAAGAAAGTCCACCAAAAGATCGCTACTTACTGGACATCCGGGAAGCTCGTAATCAACTTCAACAAAGACATCAAGAGGCTCAGTTTTTAGAATGCCTTCAAAATTACCTGCGCTCTGGACTCCTCCAGAGATGGCACATGCCCCCATGGCTACGAGTATTTTTGATCTTTTCCTTATATCCAAGATTCTCTCTTTGTCCTCCTCATTTGATACTGAACCTTCAACAAAGGAAAGATCAAACTCCTCGTAAATATTCTCACTTTGAGCTTCAAGGAAGTAAACCACATCAAATCTTTCAAAAACTTGGAGCATTTCTCTAAACTCAAAAAAGGCGATCTGACAGCCATCGCATGAGGAAAACTTAAAAACACCCACCTTCAACTTTTACAGCCTCCATAATACTCTTGAAGAGTTCTTTTTTCCCTTTCCCCTCCTTAGCTGATGTAATTATAAGCTGTGTACCAAATCTTTCAATACGCTTTAGGACTTTAGAAAGTTCCTTTTGTGTAGCTTTATCAACCTTTGTAAGTACAACTTTATAAGGTAGTTCTAAGTGTCTGATCCATTCTATCATTATCTCATCAAGCTCCGTAGGTCCCGTTTTACTGTCTAAAAGCACAAATACACACTTTATTTGTTTCCTTCTCTCTCTAAAGTATTTCTCCATTAACTCTTTCCAGTTTTCCCTTTCAATCTTTGAAACTTTAGCAAAACCATATCCAGGTACATCAACGAGTTTTATACAATTCCCAAGCAAAAACATATTTATGGACCTGGTTCTGCCCGGTTCCTTACTTACTCTTGCTACAGGTTTCCCCACAAGCATATTTATCAAAGAGGACTTACCTACATTTGACCTACCTACAAAGACAACTTCTTTTAAGTTATCTTCTGGAATTTTATCCGTATAAGAGCCTAAAAACTCCACTTTCATTCCCTCTTCACCCTTTCTAAAGCCTCTTTAACCTCTCCTACCAGATAAAGAGAACCGAGCACTATAATGTCTTCCTCAAGATAAGGCACTTCTTCTGAGGATGAAAGCGCTATAACCTCCCTAAAACCTATATCCTTTGCGTGCCTTTCAAGATTGGGAAGTTCTTCACCTCTGTGGTGTCTTATCTGAACAAGATATATGCGGTCCGAAAGATCTTTCAAAAAGCTCATACTATCCCGCCACTCCTTCTCTTTAAGTCCCGTAAAGACGGGTGTAAGTTTCCCTATGTATCTTTTTACCTCTTTCACTATTTTTTTTACGCTGTCCGTATTGTGCGCCCCATCTAATATCAGAAGAGGATTTTTGCGAACTATCTCCATTCTCCCTTCCCAGTATGTTTTCCGTAGAGCTTCCTTTAACTTTTTTACATCAGGCTTTATAAGACAGGCTGAGGCTGTAATTGCTAAGCTTGCGTTTCCTATCTGCCACTTCCCCCAGAGTCCAAGAGTAGCATCCGCAACATAAACATCTTCCCATTCATATACATCAATAACCGTCTCGTCCTTGTTTACCTTACCATAAGAGAAAAAGTCAAGTCCGCCTACAATCAGATCCTTCTCGTCACAAAGCTCCAAAGCTTTCGTGTAAAGTGGAAACTTCATACTTCCAAGTATGAGAGGTGAACCTTTCTTGTAGATGCCGAGCTTCTCGATCGCCCTACTTTCCACATCACTGCCAAGCCACTTTGTGTGATCCCTTTCCACATTAGTAATAACACATACAGAGGGATTACAGACCTTGGTTGCGTCCCACCTTCCACCCATCCCTACCTCAAAAATAGCTACATCCACTTTTTCATCTTTAAAATACTCAAGAGCTATCAAGGTACAGGCTTCGAAGTATGTCAGCTCAAACCTATCAAAGATATTTTTTAGTTCTTTCACATAATACTCAAGCCTGTCTGGGCTTATCTTTTCGCCGTTTATCCTCCATCTCTCTTCCTCATCAACAAGATGAGGGGAAACAAACCAACCCGTCTTGTATCCGTGTTCTCTAAAGATTCTTTCTAAAAAGGCGCAAGTGGATCCTTTTCCGTTTGTACCTCCCACCTGAAATGATATATAAGGAGGAGATTTCGCTTTTAAAAACTCAACAGCTTTTTGTATCCTTTCAAGAGTCGGTACTATACGGTAATCCCTATCCTTATACAAGTTATACAGGTGCATAAAGAACAATTATATGCCCCCAAAAGGGGGCATTGGGATCAGCTGAGAAGTCTTACGTTCTTCGCTCTTGGTCCTTTACTATCCTCCTCTATTTCGAACTCTACTCTCTGCCCTTGTTCCAAGGTTTTGAAACCTCTCTGTTGGATGGCTGAGAAATGGACAAAAACGTCCCCCTGATTGTCATCACGGGTTATGAAACCATAACCCTTCTCCTTACTGAACCATTTTACAGTACCTTTAAGTGCCATGGAACTAAAAACCTCCTTAAAACTAAGTTATGGAGCTTCAAGCACCGAAGGTAAGGCGCCCTCCCTTCTGCGTACTTAAACTCCTGAGTTATAATAATAACTTACCTACTTGTTTTTGTCAAGGGTGAGCCTATAATAAAGAAGTAGGAGGTGAAGATATGCATTTGCCCTTACCGTGGCAGTTAATACTCATACTTTTGGTAGTGTTCGTGATATTCGGAGCGAGCAGGTTACCCGAACTCGGTAAAGGATTGGGTGAAGGTATAAGAAACTTCAAAAAGGCTTTGTCTGGAGAGGAAACTCAGAAAAATGTATCCGAAAAGGAAGGAGGTTGAACATGTTTCACATGCCTACATTACCGGAACTGCTGGTACTTTTAGCCATAATATTTGTGCTTTTTGGTGCTTCACGACTACCGGAAGCTGGAAAAGCTCTTGGTGAAGGCATAAGAAATTTCAAAAAGGCTCTATCTGGGGAAATAGAGGAAGAAAAGAAGGCTAAGGAAATAAAGGCTGAAGAGTTAGAAAAAGAAGAGAAGAAGGCTTAATCCTTTTCTGTTAAACTATTACCTATGGATTTTCCAGAGATAGCACTCATACTTATTGTGGCTTTTATATTTTTAGGACCGGAAAAGATGATGGAACTCGCCACAAAAATGGGAGAGTTTATGAGGAAAATAAGGGATACATGGGACGAGCTTAGATACCAGATGTATGTGGAAAATATAAACAAAAAAGTGCTTGAGGAGCAGGAGGAGGCGCAAAGTGTGGAAGAGATCGATAAAGAGGTGAAGGAAAATGCAACCCCAAGAACTGCCCAAGATGCCTCTGACGGAACACCTGAGAGAACTGAGAAGCAGGTTAATTAAATCCATATTGGCTCTCCTTATAGGTACAGCTACAGCCTTTTACTTTGCCAAGTACATCTTTGAGTTACTTAAAGAACCTGTAAAAAGGTCTTATCCTAAGGTACAGCTCATAACCCTTTCCCCTACAGAGCCTTTATTTATCTTGCTTAAGATCTCACTGGTGTTTGGTCTTATAATAGCTTCTCCTGTGATACTTTACCAGATATGGAGGTTTGTGGAACCCGCCATGTATCCCAACGAAAAAAGACTCGTTATACCTGTAACGCTATTCTCCATAATACTTTTCCTTCTCGGTGCTTGCTTTGCTTATTTTGCAGTTCTTCCCATAGCCCTTAAGTTCCTCATAGGTATAGGTTTCTCACAGCTTCAAGCTACACCTTTCCTTTCGGTCAATTTATATGTATCCTTTTTGCTCAAAATGATAGTCGGATTTGGTATAGCCTTTGAGATGCCTATAATACTTTACCTCTTGCAAAGGGCTGGGATAGTTACTGAGGACCAGCTGAGAAGTTTTAGAAAATACTTTGTAGTTATAGCCTTCACAGTGGGTGCTTTAATAGCACCGGATGTGACTACCCAGGTACTTATGGCTTTACCTCTCCTTATACTTTACGAGATCTCCATAATTCTCGGAAAGCTCGCAAGAAGGAAAAACAAGACTACAGCCATAGAGGTAGCTCGGGAATGAAGGTACTGATCACCGGTAGCACGGGTTTTGTGGGAAGGTATATAGTAAACGCTTTATTGAGTGAAGGTTTTGAGATTGCCTCACCAGTAAGAGATCTTGATAAACTTCGCAGGCTTTACGGTGATAAAGTAAAAGGTTATAAGGTGGATTTTGAGAGTAAGGCATCCATAAGGAAAGCTTTTGAAGACTTTGACCCTCAATATATAATCCATCTAATAGGTATACTGTACGAGGAGCAAAGCAAGGGTATTACCTTTCATAAAGTACATTACCTATATTCAAGAAACCTCTACGAAGTGGCGAGGGAGTTTGGCGTAAAGAAAATACTTCACATGAGTACGCTGGGAACTCATAAGGATGCCCCATCTTCTTATCACAAAACTAAGTATAGAGCAGAGCAGGAACTAATAAAGATCGGTATTGATTATGTTATCTTCAGACCCTCCCTAATACTGGGTCCAGAGCAGAGACTCTTTTTTGATATGTGGAGAATAACTCGCTACATCCGTGTCATAGCCATTCCGGGTTTGGGAAATTACCTATTTCAGCCAGTAGATGTTCGGGACGTGGCTTGTTGCTTTTTAAAAGCTTTGACACAACAGAAGGTATCTGGAAGGATTTACGAAGTTTGCGGAAACAAGAAAGTGAGCTTTAAAGAGTTACTTAGGGACATTTTTAGCTACTGGCAAAGAAAGGTCCTTTTACTACCTGTGCCTAAAGCTTTCATGTATGTAGGCGGTTTGTTGATGGAGAGAATAATAGAGCCACCGCCATTCAGCTCTGACCAGATGCTTATGATGTGGAGGGACAATATATGCGGGCTTGATGAGGATGTAGAGCCTGAAGGGGTGAAAAAGCTATGTGGTAGGGAGCCTATAGATTACGAAGAATCTTTAAGGTGGAGTTTGCAGGAGTTTGAAAAGAGGCTGGTGTCATGATAGGATTATCTGTTGAACTTTTTGGTATAACCTTTAAAAACCCTGTTTGGGTAGCCTCTGGCACCTTTGGGTATGGGATAGAGGCTATGGAAATATACGATATTTCTAAGCTCGGTGCGGTAGTTACAAAGGGCATATCTTTAAGACCAAGGGAGGGCAACGCTCCAGAAAGGATAGCCGAGACCCCTTGCGGAATGCTAAACTCTATTGGTCTTCAAAACCCTGGTGTAGAGGGCTTTTTAAAGAAAATCTATCCTGAAATTGAGAAGATAGATACCCACTTTATTGCCAATGTGTTTGGGGAGACAGAGGAAGAATACATAGAGGTATGTCTTGCTTTGGAGGAAGCTCAAAAGATAGTGGCTTATGAACTAAATGTCTCCTGCCCAAATGTTAAGAAAGGTGGCATGTTTTTTGGACACGACCCCATAATTCTCTCAAAACTGGTAGAGAGGATTAAAGCGAAAGTAAAAAAGCCAGTCCTTGTGAAGCTTTCACCCAACACTGGCGATGTAAGGGAATTTGCAAAAGTTTGCATAGAAGCAGGTGCGGATGGTTTAGTTTTGATAAATACGCTTATTGGTATGAAGATAGATATTAAAGCACAAAAACCCGATCTGTCGACTGTTACAGGTGGACTCTCTGGTCCTGCGATTCTGCCAATAGCGGTACGTATGGTTTGGGAAGTTTATGAACAATTTGGAGACAGCATCTCTATAATAGGTGTAGGTGGAATCTACGATACGGATTCAGCCATGCAGCATGTTCTTGCTGGAGCAAGTGCGATACAAGTAGGAACTGCAAATTTCTCAGATCCTTACGCTCCCCTAAAAATCTTGGAAGGAATAAAAGGCTATATGAAAGAAAAACAGGTCAAACATTTTTCCCAACTTGTGGGAAAGGCTCACCTGAGTTTTACATTCAGTAAACGATAAAATGCTGAGGATATTTCAAACTTTCACTTCTTGCATTATAGGTTTCAGCCAAAGATACTCTTCTCTTTCGGGTCCTGTGGAGAGCATCACTACAGGTACTTGAGTGTAGCTTTCTATAAAGTTTATGTAGTCTTTAGCTCTTTCTGGAAGATCGCTTAAGCTCTTTGCTCCTTTTGTGTCCTTCAACCAACCCTTAAAGACTTTGTATACAGGTTTAACCTTCTCTAACATACTCAGGCTTGCAGGAAAGTGTGTTACATGTCTGCCTTCGCATTCGTAAGCTACACACACTTTTATCTCCTCAAAGGTGTCCAGAACGTCAAGCTTAGTAATTACTATTCCGTCAAGACCATTTATATCCGCTGCGTATTTAAGAGCGACGAGATCAAGCCATCCACACCTTCTGGGTCTTCCTGTGGTAGATCCGTACTCTTTCCCCCTGTTTCTTAACGTTTCTCCATCTTGGTCAAAAAGCTCTGTGGGAAATGGTCCTTCTCCCACTCTTGTAGTGTATGCCTTAGATACACCTAAGAAGAAGGTGTTTTCAAAGAATTTAGGAGAAAGTCCTGTACCGTTTGGAAGACCAAGAGCCGATGCGTTGGAAGACGTCACGTAAGGGTAAGTACCCATATCCACATCCAACATGGTACCTTGTGCACCCTCAAAAAGTATGCTCATATCTTTGTTCTCCATAAGAAACCTTGATACATCCACCACGCAATCTTTTATATACCCGTAATAAGAAAGTGTCTCTTCGTAAGCCTTATCTATGTCCACAGAGTGTTTTTCGCGGTATACCTTTTCGCATATGTCTTTAACAAATTCCCCATCCTCCTTCATGAGTTTGTAGAGTCTATCTTTATCTTCAAGGTCACAAATTCTTATACCTTTTCTCCCGTACTTAAACATGTAAGACGGTCCAATACCTCTGAGTGTTGTCCCTATCTTGCTCTTTCTTTCAAAAAGTGCATCTAAGAGTTTGTGGTAAGGCATAACCAGATGGGCTCTGTCACTTATCAAAAGTCTGTCTCTTACGCTTATGCCTCTTTTTTCCAATTGCTCTATTTCCACTTTAAGAAGCTCCAGATCCACCACCATACCTTGGGCAACTATACCTTTTGTGTGACTGTGAAGGATACCTGTTGGCAGAAGGTGGAGTATAAACTTTTCTTCACCCACAACGACAGTGTGTCCTGCGTTACTACCTCCCTGATACCTTACCGTGAGCTGAAAATTGGCGGAGAGAAGGTCCACTATCTTACCCTTTCCTTCATCTCCCCATTGAGCACCTAAAACGAGAAGATCCTTTTTCATTAGCTTACCTCTATAAGCTCCTGAGCTATCTCTTTTATAGCTGCAAAGAGTTTTTTCATACCCCAGCCTTTTTTGACAGATACTATAACGCTTCTTTCACCTAAGAAAGCCGGCTCAGTGAGAAGTTCCATATCCTCCTCTTTTTCTACGATCTTATCAGCTTTGTTAAAAACGTAAATGGTAGGCTTTTCATCAGCTTTGAGTTCTGCAAGTACCTTTTTAACTACCTTTATCTTCTCAAGCCACTTTCCGTCCGATATATCCACAACATGTAGCAAAAGATCAGCTTCGTGGAGCTCTTCAAGGGTGGCTTTAAAGGACTCAATAAGTTCGTGGGGCAGATCCCTTATAAAACCTACAGTGTCAGTAACAAGCACCTTTACGTCTTTGGAAAGATAAACTCCGGAAGTTTTTGTGTCTAAGGTGGCAAAAGGCATGTCAGCTACAAAAGTCTCTCTACCGGTAAGCGCACGCATCAGACTTGATTTTCCCACATTCGTATAACCTACCAATGCTACCTTGATTACCTTCATATCTCTATACAGCCTGTCCCTTTTCTTTCTCTGTTCTTTCCTCTGTTTTTTGACCTCTTCAAGTTCTTGTCTTATCTGCTGGATCCTCTTCTTTATCCACCTTCTTCTTACTTCTGCTTCCTGTTCACCAGGACCCCTTGTGCCTACACCACCGCCAAGTCTGGAAAGCTCTCTACCCCTTCCGTAGAGTCTGGGCAGTTCTAATTCAAGCTTAGCAAGCTCAACTTGAAGCTTAGCGGTTTTACTCCTCACTCTCCTTGAGAATATTTCAAGCACGAGGTCTGCTCTGTCAAGGACTTTTACCTTTAGCGTGCTTTCAAGATTGTGTATTTGAGAAGGACTCAAAAAAGCATTAAATATCACCGTATCTGCGGATATCCCTTCTACAACTTGTTTAACTTCTTCTACTTTACCCGCCCCTATGTAAAAACGCGCATCTGGAACATTCTTCTTTTGAAGTATATATCCGAGAACATTTCCGTCTAAAGCTCTCACGAGTTCTTTAAGTTCTTCTATGGATTCCCTTATTTCTTCTCTTTTCTGATCGGAGAATGAGAGACCTACCAGTAATGCCCTCATTAAGCTCCTTGAACTATGGTGCTTATAGCGTGCTTGTATATGAGGTTAGGTTGTCCTTCTACCTCAAGCAGTATAGTGTACTTATCGTGTTCCAACACTTTCCCTGTTATTCTGTTTCCTCTAGTCAAAAAGACAGTTATTGTAGCACCTTTTCTCTTAAACTCCTCAATAAGCTCATCCTGTATGTTGTTATTCTTTTCTATCGGGTACATACCTTACCTCCATTATTAATTATAGGGTATTTTTCCGCAAGTGCAACACTGCAGTTGACATAAAAGTACGAGCTGAAGGATAATAAAGCTTCTGATGAAAGATACGCGTATAGTCAGATACATAAAGTCCCTTATAAGGAACAACAGGTATATGACCGCGGAGGATATCATGCTCTTGCTTGAGAAGTACTACGGACTTCCCATAAAAGTCCCATCAGTCTATTATAGATACAAGCGTGTCATAAAAGAGTGCAGAAAAGAAGTTTACAAAGAGCGGAGGAAAAACAAATGAAGTTTGACCTTGTAATAGTGGGGGCAGGAAGCGGTGGTTATGAGGCAGCTCTTTACGCTCACAGAAGAGGTATGAAAGTAGCTCTTATAGAGCTGTCTCCCGAAAGCGTCGGTGGAAACTGCCTCAACAGAGGATGTATACCATCCAAGTATATGAGACACGGAGCTTACCTTATCGAGAAATTCCAAAAGATGCCAAGCTACGGTATAATTCCACATGGATTTGATCTTGATATGCAAAAGCTGAAGGAAAATAGGGAAAGGGTTATACTGACTATAAGGGAGAGCTTTAAGAAGTTCGCAAACCAACTCAAAGTACCTATCTTTTACGGGAGGGGTATTCTAAAGGATGAAGAAACTGTCTATGTGGAAGGTCAAGATCTGAAGGTAAAAGCCGACTTTATATTGCTTGCCACAGGCTCATCCACAGTTAGCGTGGGTGGGATCGTTCCCGATGGAAAACACATATATGATACGGATCAGATATGGGATCTGGATCGCTTTCCTAAAAGTGTGTTGATCGTGGGAGGAGGGGCTGTAGGTGTTGAATTTGCATACATCTTCAGAATGTACGGATGTGAAGTGCTTTTGGTTGAGATAAAAGATAGACTCCTCCCTTCGGATGATATACCAGAAGAGTCTTCCAGATATCTAGCGAGAAAGCTGAAAAAACTTGGCGTTGATGTAAAACTCAAAACATCAGTGGAAAGTTGGGAAAAAACTGAAGAAGGCTTAAAAGTTAGGCTTTCAGATGGATCCGAACCCACAGTAGACATTATACTCCTCGGTGTAGGAAGAAAACCCAACACGGATGGTATAGGACTTGAGCATCTAAATATCAAAAGGGATCACAGGGGATTTGTCGTCGTTAATGAGTTTTGTCAGACATCCATAAAAAATATATACGCATGCGGTGATATAACATCTCCGCTTATGCTTGCCCATAAAGCTATGTACGAAGGAAGGGTGGCGGTAAGTCACATACTCGGTGATAAAGATATTAGGAAGGATGATAGGCTTATGCCCAAGATCATTTATTCTGCATACGAGATAGCCTCTATAGGATTGACCGAAGAGCAAGCCGAGGAGATGGGTTACGATGTTAAGGTTGGTGTGGTTTCCTTTGTATCTAATCCTAAGGCTATGGATGATGGAGAAAATGAAGGTTTTGTAAGGCTCGTTATTGACAAAAAGAGCGGAGATCTGCTCGGATGCCACATACTCGGACCTCATGCTGGTGAGCTTATACACCAGATCGTTCACCTTATGAAAGCTGATCTAAAGGTAGATTTTGTCTCCAAGTCGGTATACTCTCACCCTTCGCTCTCAGAAGCAATAGGTCAATCAGCCGCTGAAGTTTATTGGGGATCTTTAACCTGGGCAAAAAGGCATTGAAAATGTGTTAAACTTATGTAAAGGAGGGATGCGGATGAGACTTCTTTTAGTGCTTGCTTTTGTAACTCTCTCTTTTGCTCAAAATTGGGAAAAGTTTGATCCCGTATTGAGAAGAAGCATTCTCAATGGAGAAAGAGGAATAACCTTGAATACATACACTAACATAGACAAGGTAAAGGTATTGAGAAGGGACGGCAAAGTAGAGGTTGTAAGCTTGTCTCAAAAGAATTTAGAGAATCTTGAAAAAGATCCTACAGCTATATACATAGAGGCACCGAGAAAACTCAAACTGCTTGACGATGTTAGTACCAATTCCTCCTACGTAGTGTGGGGTCATGGAACTCAGCAAGTAGATATAAACTACAACAAACCTTTTTTTGGATATATTTTTGGGGGGAGTGTGAGTGCTGAAGGATGTATCCAGAACTCTCTTTTCTTCCAATGCAGTTCAGCTACAAAGCTAAATGTTACGGCGCTAAATGACTACAGACTCTTACTCTTTGCACCGGATATAAAAGGTTCGGATATACAAGGTGGTGACAGAAAATACCTTGTAGGCACAAGATCGAGCATCAGCACGAATACCGGTAAGGGTGTTGTAGTGGGCATAGTGGATTCAGGTATAAACTTCTGCCATCCTGCTTTTAGAAATGCCGATGGTACCACAAGAATACTTTTTTACAAAGACTACACAGGAATAGAACTCAGCGAGGCACAGATAAATAACATGATAAAGATGGGCAGTTGTAATTATGACGGGGAGGGACATGGTACAGCGGTAGCAAGCATTGCAGGTGGTTACTGGTCTATGACGAGGTACAACAGTCAAGCTAAGGATGTTAAGTTCATCGTGTATAAAACCAACTTATACGATACGGACGTTATGGCTGGACTTGATTACATTAAGTCAAAGGTACAAAACTTAAGTATGCCTGCGGTTGTAAACTTATCCTTAGGTGGACAACTTGACCCTCACGATGGTACGAGTCTCCTTGACAGGTATGTGGATGAATTATCGGGTCCTGGCTTTATAGTAGTGGTATCAGCGGGTAATGAAGGAAATGAGAGGATACATGCGAGACTCTCTTCAGACAATGGGGATATTCATATATATGTCTCTTCAAACGTGGAAGTGGATGGCTGGTACACGAAAGGATCCTCCTACAATATACAGGTGTGCGATCAAACCACAGTAAACTGTGTGGGAGCTAATCCTGGCAATCTTGCCAACTCTCAGATAAACACCACATCTTGCTTTGCATATATTGACAACAGGACGCTATCTTCACAGCTCAACGGCGATGGGGAGGTATATATGCAAATTTCCTGCCTTAACCCAACTTATCTTACAATTAGATTAACTAAAATCAGCGGAAGTGGGAAAATGGATATGTGGGTGAGTGGAGACGGGAACTTTCTTGATGGTCAGGTAGATGACGGTTTTGGAGGCTTTTCTTACACAGTTTCCTCACCTGGTACAGCAAAGAATGTGATAACCGTAGGAGCCATAGGGAGTAATTACATAAGCACGTCACGTTTTGACAATTACGGTCGGGTAGCATACTTCTCCTCGAGGGGACCCACCAGAGACGGCAGAATAAAACCGGATGTTGTAGCTGATGGTTTTTTCCAATGCACCGCAAATGCAAACTTTTCTGGCAATACTGATCCGAACCTTTGCGGACCGCCTGGCAGTGGAACTTACTACATTGCAATAGGAGGTACATCCTTTTCAGCGCCTGTAGTTGTCTCACTCGTAGCTATGTACTTGCAAAGTAATCCTTCTGCAGATCCGATGCAAGTCAAAAATTGGCTCATAAATAATGCGTTTTACGATACGGAGGGAACACCTCCCAATGTAGCATACGGATACGGTAAGGCTGTGTGGGTAGAGACTTCTACAACAACTAATGTAGAAGAGAAAAATAGTCAAACATCTTCAGGTGGAGGATGTAGCATGGGAAGATCCTCACCGATAAACACACTGATATACTCTCTCTTTGTCCTTATACCTTTAATGAAAAAGCTGTGGAAAATACGTAAGCGCTATGCTTGATCTTTCACTATGCTTTGATAAGGCTTCTTGGGAAACAGGAGTAAACAGAAAGCTTCTGGTAGTGATAGCTTATGTGGAAAGTGGACTCAGAAGGGATGCACTAAACAGGAACACAAACGGAACTTATGACATAGGCATTATGCAGGTTAATTCATCCAACATATCTAAGTTGAAAAAGATGGGAATTATAAATAGGGAAGAGGATCTTTGGGACACATGCACCAACATAAGAGCGGGGGCATATATACTCAGAGAGTGTATAGCAAGTTACGGTTTGAATTGGAAAGCTGTGGACTGCTATAACAAAGGAAGAAGGGCAAGGGATCTGAGCAATTATGTGTGGAGAGTTTACAAGGTGCTTGATACGTACAGGTGATCACCTCTCCCTTCTTACCACGGAGATTATTAAAGCTTCCAAAGGTTGTACAAGATCTTTTCCAACTATCCCGTAGAGTTCCTCTAAGGCGTCCTGTACCTCCGTGAGCGCCCTTTCGTAAGTTTTTTTTACACCACCCAACTCCACAACCTTCTCCCTTAGCCAGAGGATCTCCCCGCTTCTGAGGGATCTTTTTACATCTTCAAAATTCAGCTTTTCGATCACGCTTATAAGAGGATATGTACATTTGCCCTCCTTCAGATCGTTACCCACAGGTTTACCGAGCTTTTCCTCAGATCCAGAATAATCAAGAGCATCATCAACAAGTTGAAAAGCCCTACCTATTTTTAATCCTATACGGTAAAACTCTTCGTAATCTTCTCTACCTGCAACTAAGGCACCTACAGCCATACTGGCTCCAAAAAGAACCCCTGTTTTCCTGTCTATTATGCTAAAATATGTATCCTCATCTATTAGATCCCCAACGCTTTTTAGCTCAAGAACCTGTCCCTGTGCCATATCCATAACAGCTTTACTCACTATTTCTATGCTTTTTAGATTACCGTAAATGGAATAAAGCCAGAGAGCCTTAGCGTACATGTAGTCACCTGTAAGCACGCACAGATCGTTTCCAAACACCACATTGGCTGACAGTTTACCCCTCCTTTTGTCTGCTCCGTCAACCACATCATCGTGAAGCAAAGATGCGACGTGTATATACTCTATACCTATAGCTAAAGGTAGCACCCTTTTTTCGTCACCACCTAAAGCTTTACACGTGAGCAAGCTCAATATGGGTCTCATCCTCTTGCCACCGGAGGCAACTATGTAGTTACCCACATCTAACACAGCTCTCACCTCTGGATCGAGGTGTTTAATAAGCTCTTCTTCTAAAAGATGCACCATATATCCCATCACCTGCATCTTTATAAGTATAAACTTAATATAAGCCAAGTTAAGAATTTCCTTAAAACAAAAGAAACGCTAATACTTTATTGAATAAATCATGATTTATATCATCATAACCATTTTAATAGACTATTAGATTAACCTTCGTGAGAAGGAAATTTCATCTTATACTACTTTTTATTTTTGTAAATACAGTATTTGCTATACAGCACGAACGTGTAGAAAAAAAGTATATTGCACATATTGATACGGATGGGGTTCAAAGGGTCAATATAAAGGCAGGTTCTTATTATTTTGACCCAAATTATATAGTTATTAAAGCAAACATACCTGCTGAGCTTATCATAGTTAGAGAAAGTGCAGTAACGCCTCATGACTTTGTTCTTAAGATAAATAGCACACTTATAAAAGAGGACATCACAAAGAAAGGAACTAAAATAAGGTTTACCCCAACTGAAACTGGTAAGTTTGAGTTTTACTGCGATAAAAAACTACCACTTTTCCCAAGCCACAAAGAAAAAGGCATGTGGGGGATAATAGAGATAATTAAGTGATGTTCCTTTTACTTTTTCTCTTTATGAGCTATGTCTCCTTCGCTAATCCCCTCGATGAAGCTATACACAGATTTGAAAAGGAATACAAATATTACTCATATATTATGAAAGTTAGTGATGGCACCGTACTCAAATATTTTTATGCAAAACCCGGTTATGTAAGGATGGACATTATAGAACCATTTAAAGGTGCCACACTTGTGTATGATCCGAATACAAATAAGGTGTTTGTACGCCCCTTCAAAAATATAAAAAGCCTCATCCTAAAGCTTTCTCCTGACAATCCCATGATAAAAAGCTCTAAGGGGCATCGCATTGATGAATCAGATATATTAACCTTACTCAATACTGTTAAAGAGCTAAGAGATAAAGGGGAAATGATCATTGAAGATAGAGGATCCTGTTACTATATGGACGTAAAAGGTGGAAGGGGTTTTATGGTGAGGGGAAATATAGCAAGGTTTGTCCTTCTTTTGGAAAAAGGCTCTCTTTTTCCGAAGTATGCTGCTTCTTACAATATGGATGGAGAACTTATTGAGGAGGTATTTTTTGAAGATTTATCAATAAATGCAGGCTTTTCAAAAGATACATTCATGATCCGTTAGAGCTTATCTTTGCTATCCACTAAGGCTTTTTTTAACCATGGTGGTGGGTTTGTGTTTAATGTCTTTATCAATCTTTCAAGGACTTCTTTTATCGGAGTAGGCTCGTTTACCTTTACAGGATGTATTTTAGCTTTTACTATTCTTGCAGCTGCCGTAGCACCTATGGCGATTACATAAACTATGGTGCAGTCCTTTAATTTATCTATTTTGTCGTTTATCTTGTCATACTCCTCATCGGGTATGTCTTCAAAATGCCTGTACTCCAAAAACCTATAGCCTGTCTCATCTATCTCGTAAATAGCCATAGTCCTTGCATGCCCAAAGTGGTCATCCACCTTATTAAGGCTTTTTGTCGCAAAGGCAACCCTCATAATGTCCTCCTCCTTTTATGTATTCAGGAACTTTGTAAGAAATCTCTTCGTCCATCTCCATAAGAAGGTTTGCAAGCTCAAATATGAAGTTCGTAGTTCCCTCATAACCTATATAGCCCTTCAAGAAATGCCCAAGCCTGTCAAATATGGGGATACCTATTCTATAATGAGGTATACTCAGCTTTCTGACTACATGCTTCATGTTAGTATTCCCTATGACCATATCAAGACCACTACTATTCAATATGTCCTCAAGGTCTCCCACAATAATCTCATCAATGGGCAAGGTTTTTATGCTTTCTGATATCGTTGGCACTACGCCAGCGGAGAGATGCATACCAAGTTCTCTTACCAAAAAGTCAACAACCGCATAGAAGATATCTGGCTCACCTGCAATGGCTACCTTTCTGTTTGTAAGATAAAAATGAGTATCCAGCATTGCGTCAATTAGTCTATTTCTCCATCTTTTTAATCCTTCAGGAGGCTTCCTACCACTCAAGTTCATTAGAAATCTAACAAACTCGTCAAAGTTCTTAAGCCCGTAAAGGCTTTCAAAATGAAAGGCAGGTATCATAAACTTCCCCTCTAAATATCCTCCTGCTTCCTTTGTGCTTTCTCCTATCGTTATGGTTACTGCCGATGCGGACATCATCTCTATGTCCTTCGTATCCGTTCCACCAGCAGTTATACCAGAGAAACCTCTAACACTTCCGTCCATAGAACTGGAAAGGTCAGGAAGAAGTATAGCCTTCAGTCCAAAACCTTCCACGGTCTCTTTTATCATGTCTGTATCCTTTGCTGTGAGGTGGTAGCTCAAAAGTAGGTTTACCTGTCGTGGATTTTTGCTGTAAGTCCTCTTTACTAGGGTTTTTACTATGGATGTAAGCGCCTTCCTGTATCCGTCATGAAAGGAACCCTCGTAGTCCGGTGTTGATACATAAACAAACTTTTTATATGCGTATTCTGGATAAAGCTCCTTAAACCTTTCTATAGAGCCTTCCACATCATCCCCCCTTGTTTCGCTAACACCTGTAGAAACAATACCGATAACTTCCGGATCGCTCTTCTCCATTATATTTTTCAATGCAGTGTGCAGGTTTTCATCTCCACCCAAGATGGTCGCCACCTCAGAAAGGGCGGTTGTCTGCATTGGGATATTTTCTGAAAAGTGTCTGGTGAGAAAGGTTTTAGCAAAAGCGCCGCATCCTTGAGATCCATGCATCAAAGGCATAGTTCGTTTAATGCCGAGAAAAGCATAAACAGCTCCTAAAGGCTGGCTTAATTTTAATGGGTAAACCGAACAAGCTTTGTTTGACTTTATTATGTTTACCATGGTGACTCCTCCTTGCAAAGCTCAAACACAGGACTGTATAATGTCCTTATGAGTTCTTCGGCAAGCACAAGCATACCCTCATAGCCAGCGTAAGGTTTCATCCTCTCCTGATTTGTATCAAGGAAGGGAATGTACTCCTTAAGAGCTACAAACTTGCTCCTTCCACCTGCCATAAGTACATCCACTTTTAGGTCTTTGAAAAGGCGTACAAGCTCTTTCGGGTTAGGCTCATCGATGAGCATTCCTTCATCTCCCACAAGTTCAAGCATTCTTTTCTTATCTTCTGATGTACTTTTTTTGGAGCTTGTTCCCACAACTATCATACCAAGCTCTTTTACTTGGGAGACCATAGACCAGCTCTTTACCCCTCCTGTGTTTATTAGTACCCTTTTGCCCTTCAACTTCTCAATATATGGCTCAAGTTTCTTCTTTACTTCTTCCTCTTTTAAGGCAATTAGTCTTTCTGTCCTTTCCATCAATTCCTTGTCGCCCAAAAGCCTTGCTATATTTCTCAAGGTATTGCTGGTATTCTCAATACCGTAAAAAGAGCCTTCAAAGTAAGGTACTCCATATTTTTCCTCCATCTTCCTTGCAAGGCTAAGAAGAGCTTTGGAACACACAACCATATTTACCTTAGCTCTATGACAAGAAGCAATATCTTGATATCTTGAATCCCCCGTTATACAGGCAAGCAACCTTATACCCAGTTCTTGGAAAAGAGGTAGTACCTGCCAAAGCTCCCCGGCGATGTTATACTCACCAAGAAGGTTAATATCATAAGGAGTTGTATATTCTGGTTCTTTTGTCCCTATAACATACCTAAAGAGCGCATCGCCCGCCAGCTTATTTCCAAGGTTCTTGCTACCTACAAAACCTGGAGATTCAACAGGAATAACGGGAATTCCAAGATCCTGAGAGGCTTTTTTACAAACGCTTACTATATCATCCCCTATCATAGCTGGGACGCATGTCTGATACACAAAGACTGCAGGTGGCTTATACTTTTCCACCGCTTCCCTTATAGCTTCATAAAGCTTCCCTTCACCACCGTATACTACATCTATCTCACTGATATCCGTCGTAAAACCCATCCTGTAATAATCGGATATGGAAGAGCGTGTTCCTCTGTTGTCCCATGAGTTGCCCGCACAGGCTATAGGACCGTGGACTATATGTACCGCATCAGCTATCGGGAGTAGAGTTATCTGCGCACCATCAAAGGCACAACCACCCGAAGCGCTTCCTGGTTTTGGTCTTGAGCACCCCTTTTCCCTTTCCTTCTTGTCCTTTTCCCTGTTAAGACCACATGCGGGTTCAAAGAAAAAATCCTTTAAGTCTCTCATTTTAAAAACCTCCTAATGGTCAACGCTTCCCGCTCCTATTTGTAAAACATGCTCCTTTAATCTCTCACACACAAAGTAAATATCTTCCTGTGTGATGTCCTCATGAAAGGGTAAGAGAAGAGCCCTCATACTTACCTCATGGGCTATATGAAGATGTTTCATTGGCATACCTTCCTTTATATCTTGAGAGGCAGGATACTCATCAACCTCTATTCCATCATCCAACAAAAGGTCTTTTATAATACCTCTTGCACTATCGGAGTATCTCTTTCCAAGATGTACGCAAAAGTAATTCCAGCACATCTTCGTAACATATCTGGGATAAAAATGGGGTTTTAATCCTTCTATGCCCGTAAGAAGATCGGAATAGAAATGTGCCAAAGATTGTCTTATTTTCAACTTTTCTTCTAAGTGCTTTACCTGGGAGATAAGTATAGAGGACATGATATCATCCAAAAGTTCCACTTCTCCTTCTAATTTCCTGTAAATTTTTTCTTCATCTGTCAGCACAATACCACCGCATCCAGTAATCAAAGATTTTTCGGAAAATCCGAGTAAGGACACGTCTCCAAAGGATCCCACTACCTTACCCTTATACTCGGTGAAAATAGTTTCTCTGGAGTCTTCTATAATAAATACGCTCTTACTATTTAGAAACGACCTTATGGCATCCCAATCGGCGGGTATTCCAAGAGAGTTACCGATTACGGCAATTTTTATTTCGTCAGAAAGCACATGTGAAAGCCTTTTTACGTCTATGTTAAAAAACCACCTTTCTATATCTGCATAGACAACTTCTATACCCAAAAGTTTCAAGTAAGGAGAAAAATGTTTAAAATAAGACACGGGAGATAGTAAAACCTTAGATTTATCCGTTATTCCTAAGTATCTTAAAAGGACAAGGAGGGGAGATATTAGTTCTCTTACCGCAAGGGCGTATCTTCTTCCTGTGGCATCACAGAAGAATTCTTCAAACTCTCGCCTTTTTAGACCAGAAAAAGCATATGGATGCGTCATGGCTTCAATCGCCGAAACCATGCTTTCCTTTGAGTATCCGTAAGGCTTAAAGGATACCATCATATTTTTGCCACCTCTTGGTATTTTTCAAGAAGATCAAGGGCTTTTTCTATGAGTTTCTCACCCTCAGACCTTATATGGTCAAGAGATTTAAACCTAAACCTGTTAGCATCTCTTATTGTTTTGTTTATGAGTATAAGCCTTCCTGCATAAATCAACACAATGCCATTTCCTTCTCCATCTATGTTTATGACTGCAGAGGTTATAAAACCAGAGAGTTTTTCTATGATAGAGGTAACCGCTTTAAAAAAGGCATGTATCCTAAGTATTACCTTTGGGTCAGTCTCACAGTGTCCTGCGAAGGAGAGGGACCTTTTACTATCTCCCTTCAAAAAGTCCTTTAGTATTTCTTCATCGCTCCTTTTTTCCCATGTGCGGTAAGTATCGTAGGCTCTTATGTGCTTAACCACTTCTTTTATAAAGTCTTCTCCAAGCCCTTCTTTTACCATAACCTCACCCTCCTACTTTTTTGGTTTTTTACGAATTTCATCGTTCTAACGGTACCCTCGTAACTTAGCCCCACGATGTCTGCTATCTGCTTTTTCTTTAAAGTAAGTATAAGGTTTCTTTCTTCGGCTACCGATCCTAAAAGGTTCAATAGTTTGCTTATCCTATCCTTAGCTTTGCGCATGGAAATGGCGGTGAAAACCTCATAAAGGTAAGATTGTTTAGAAAGCACAGAAGAGAAAAGCTCAAGCACGAGAGCAGGGTTTACACCACCAAGCCTTTTGAGGTTATCGAGTGTCAGGTAGAAAAGACGGCTCTCAGTGATAGCCTTGATCACATAATACTTTATAAGACTTTCTTCGGACATAAAACCGAACACATCACCCGGTAGCATAATGTCAACCGTTCCCTTCTTCAGCCCTTTGAAAATATATAACTCAAGAACTCCATCTACCACCACAAAAATACCGTTATCTCGCAAAGCTTTTGAAAACACTGTTTCCTTCGCCCTGTAGCTTCGCTCCTCCACATAACCTTCCAAGAGATAATTCTTGAGATGTTGAACTATGAACATGGCTTTTTACCTTATCAAGTCAAAGCTGTAGTCTGTTTCGGCTATATCTATGGTTCTTCTGTCTGTCTCATCAAGTATAGTATTCACTATCCAAACGAGCAGGTTTAATGCGCCTCTGTAGAAAAGTATGCCGTATCTGTGGAGATGATGCCTGTCAAATATGGGGTAGCCTATCCTTATGAGAGGTGTTCCCGTATCCCTCCAAAGAAACTTTCCGTACGAAGTCCCTATCATATAGTCTACAGGTTCGGTAAAGAGCAGGCTTCTCATGTGCCATAGGTCTTTACCTGGAAAAACCTGAGCGTATCTCCCGTTATCAAACCCAGAACACAGTTCTTTTATTTCCTGTTCCCATTCCTCGTTTCCGTTGGTGGCGAGTATATGCACAGGCTCAGCACCCAACTCTAAAAGGAAGGAGGTAATTCCATAAACAAAGTCTGGGTCTCCCCAAAGAGCAAACCTTTTGCCGTGTATCCAGTAATATGAATCCGCCATGGCGTCAAGGAGTTTCTGCCTTTCCATTCTTAGGCTTTCTGGTACAGGCTTTCCCGTGAGTCTTGATATAAGCTGTATAAATTCATCCGTTCCTCTTATGCCGTAAGGTCTCACCACATATGCAGGTTGTTTCCAAGACTTCTCTATGTATTCTCTGGTCTTTTCCGTTGAGTATCTTTGAAGGGCTATCGTAGCTGTGGAAAACTTGGCTCTATATATATCCTTAAGAGGTGTCCCGCCATAGTATAACTTGTATTCTCCCGTAAGCCCTGAATCCAAGTTCTCCGAGGGGTCGGAAAGAACTATACACTCCTCCCCAAACTCTCCCACTATTCTCCTTACTTCCTTGTAATCCTCCAAATAAGTATGAAAGCCTAATATGAAGTTAAGCGTACTCATTTTATTCACCTCTCTGTGTTTTTTGTCTTTCAAGCCATACCAAAAGCCCACCTTGCATATAAAATTCTCCATGCTCATTGTCGTATTTGTCTGTGTGGTCTGTGCCGTATTTTTCAAAGTAATCGGTCATGTGCTGAAGTATGGCTTTGAGTTGATTGTCATAACCGGTAATGTGGGAACCAACAAAGGAAGGAGTATGAGCAAAGACTATGGGGAAATCCTCGGGTATAAGACCCTTCTCTTTTGCATTTCTTATAAAGCTACCAAGGTCATCGCCTATAACCTCGGCCATACATGTGGTATTTACGGCTATCATCTTTGGTCTGTAAAGGTTTATGGCGTTTTGCAGTCCTTCATGCAAATTGTTTTGACCACCAAAAACCGCAGCGTCCTCCGTCATGGATGTGGAAACCATTGGAACTGGTTCCTTAAAGTGTCTTGCCATATGCGTCCTAAAGTATGCCACGCATCCCTGCGATCCATGAGAAAAGGGAAGGGTCTTCTCAAAACCGAGGGCGCACAAAAGCGCCCCAAGAGGCTGACATGCTTTGGCTGGATTTATGGATATAGCTTCTCTCTTGAAGTTAAGCTCTCTGTACTCCCAGCTCTTTGTCCACTCGGCTACTTCCTTTACCTTTTCCTTCCCCACCCATTTCTCAAAGTTTTTCCTTTTGTTCTCTATCATCTTTCTAAACTCATCATTTCTAAAGCATTCAAGGTGGTCCTTTATGTTAAGCTCGTGATGTATACCCATGGCTTATACCTCCTGATCCCAAGGAGCATTCAAAAATTTCCATACATTGCCGTTCACCGCCATATCCACGTCTCTTGCAAATATCTCAAAGCCTTCTATGCCGTGGTAAGGTCCTGAGTAGTCCCAAGAATGCATCTGTCTAAAGGGAACGCCCATCTTCTGAGCTTGGTACTTTTCCTTTATACCAGAAGCCACAAGATCGGGTCTTAGCTTTCTGGTAAGCTCTTCTATCTCGTAGGCGGTGGCATCGTCCACTATTATGGTGGCATTCTTGTCTATGTAGTGCAGGGTCCTTTCATAATCATCCTGATGAGCAAATTCATAGCCAGTTGCCACCACATTCATGCCAAGGTCTTCAAAGGCGGTTATTATGTGTCTTGGTCTGAGACCACCCACGTACAAAAGCACTGTTTTGCCCTCAAGCCTCGGTCTGTACTTTTCTATAACCTTGTCAAGCCTTGGCTTATAGACCTTTTCTATAAGCTCCTCTGTTCTCTCCTGTATCTTTTCATCAAAGAAACTGGCTATCTTCCTCATGGAAGCAAATATCTGTGTAGGACCAAAGAAGTTATACTCTATCCAAGGTATGCCGAACTTTTCTTCAAAGTATCTTGCAAGGTAATTAGAAGACCTATAGCAGTGGACGAGGAGATACTTTACTCTAACGGCATTTGCCACTTCACTTATGGTACCATCCCCAGACCATTGGGTAACTACCCTTAGTCCCATATCTTCAAGTATCTTCCTTGAAGCCCAAGCATCACCACCTATGTTGTAATCACCCCATATGGCAACATCGTAAGGTGAAGGCTCCACTTCCTGACCCTTTACTCCCTTTTCGTATATCCAATCTCTCATGGAGTCATTGGCTATGTGATGTCCCAACGACTGGGAAACGCCTCTAAAGCCTTCACACCTTACAGGGACAATTATCTTTCCCGTTTCCTTGGCTGTATGTCTTGCAACAGCCTCAATATCATCTCCTATAAGCCCTATGGGACACTCGGACTGAATGGTTATACCCTTTACAAGAGGGAAAAGCTCAACAAGCTCGTGTATTGCCTTTGTAAGTTTTTTATCACCACCGAAGACGATGTCCCTTTCTTGAAAGTCCGTGGTGAAGTGAGGTGTTACAAAGGTATCTACACCTGTGGTCCCTATGTAGTAATTCCTTCTTCCTGCCCTTGAGTAGTAGCCACAGCCTACAGGACCGTGAGATATGTGTATCATGTCCTTTATAGGTCCCCAGACCACCCCTTTTGAACCCGCATAAGCACATCCTCTGACAGTCATAACCCCAGGTCTTGACTTCACATTAGACTTAGGTATGCATTTATCCTCTCCCACATCCGCAACCACTATATGCTTTGACCTGTCCTTTTTTGCCTTTGTGGGATACTGACTGAGTATCTCCTCCACCAATCTTAGCGCTGTCTCTTTATCAACTACCACACCCATGGTAAACCTCCTTAAGCCACTTCCTCCGGCTTCATTATGCCGTAATCAACAAGCAACTGTTCCAGCTCGTCCATACTGAGAGGCGCTGGTATGCTAAGCTTTGTGTTTTCCTCTATCTTCCTTGCAAGCTTTCTGTATTCATCAGCCATAGGATGGTCTGGTGCATACTCTATGACCGTCTGTCTTCTCAGCTCTGCCTCCTGAACTATGTTGTTTCTTGGTAGAAAGTGTATCATCTGGGTGCCAAGCTTTTCCGCAAGGGCGGTTATCAACTCTCTTTCATTGTCCACATTTCTGCTGTTGCATATGAGACCGCCAAGCCTTACACCACCGCTATGTGCGTACTTCAGTATACCTTTGGATATGTTGTTTGCTGCGTACATAGCCATCATCTCTCCTGAGGTGACTATGTATATCTCTTGAGCCTTGCCTTCCCTTATGGGCATAGCAAAGCCACCACATACGACGTCCCCGAGGACATCATAAAAGACATAATCAAGGTCATCATCAAAGGCCCCGTTCTCCTCAAGGAAGTTTATGGCGGTTATCACACCTCTTCCGGCACATCCCACACCCGGCTCTGGACCTCCAGATTCTACACACTTTATACCTCCATAACCAACGAGCATGACCTCATCAAGGTCAAGGTCCTCCACAGAACCCCGCTCCGCAGCAAGATGCATGACTGTTGCCTGAGCTTTTATGTGTAGTATGAGCCTGGTAGAATCGGCCTTTGGGTCGCACCCCACTATGAAGCACTTCCTACCAGCTTCTGCAAGTGCCGCAACGGTGTTCTGCGTTGTAGTGGACTTTCCTATGCCACCCTTTCCGTAGATGGCTATCTGTCTCATGTCCGCACCTCCTTTTAAAGGTTTTCACTTTCAACATATGCAAGTATCGTGCCAAGAACTCCTGTTGAAGTGTAAAACAGATGTGTCAAGGATTTTCCCTTCCTTCGGTATGTGTTATGTTTTGTTCTTAATCTTACAATGTGTGTAGGAAAATCTACGCAAGGGTTAAATCTTTTTTATTTGTATACGGTATTTTTTAATTCTATAGTTTAACTGTCTTACGCTCATACCCAGCAGTCTGGCAGCTTTTGCCTGAACATAACCCGTCCTTTCAAGGGCCTCTATTATCAATGTCCTCTCGTCCTTCGGTGGACTTGTCTCAGGCTTCCCCTCTTTTAAGTCCTCCTTTGTCTCTGTATTTTTGGTTTGTTTTACCATATGGGAAAAACACATACCTGAGCCTATGCAGGAAAGGTCTTGGGGTTTTATAACACCTGTGTTAGAGCTTATGGCAGCACGGGTAAGGCAGTTTACCAGCTCCCTTACATTCCCGGGAAAGCTACAGGAGACCAGTACCCTGAGGGTTTCGCTGTCCATTCTTATTCTCCTGCCCATCATACTGCTTATCTGCTTTATGTAATGTTCCACCAAAACGGGTATATCTTCTTTCCTCTCCCTCAAGGGTGGTATGTATATGGGATACACCGCTATCCTGTAATAAAGGTCTTCCCTAAACTCACCCTTTGACACCATCTCCTCAAGGTTTCTGTTTGTGGCTACTACTATCCGCACATCTGACCTCAGAGTTTTATTGCTTCCCAACCTTTCAAACTCCTTAGTCTGCATAAACCTTAGAAGCTTGGCTTGAACTGCGAGGCTCAGGTCTCCTATCTCATCAAAGAATAAAGTTCCTCCATTTGCTACCTCCACCTTTCCCATCTTGGTGGTATATGCGCCTGTGAACGCCCCCTTTTCATAGCCGAAAAGCTCTGCCTCAAGAAGCTCTGTAGGTATAGCAGAACAGTTGACCTCAACAAAAGGCCTGTTCTTTCTCGGCGATAGATAATGTATAACCTTGGCTAAAGTGGTTTTCCCTGTGCCGGACTCTCCTCTCATCATAACGGTTACATCAAGCTCTGCCACCTTCATAACCTGCTTTATAACGTTGTGATAAGCTTTGCTGATACCCACAAAGCCCTCAACTGTGAATTTTTTTATCAGCTCCCTTTTTAGTGTTGCTATCTCTTCTTTTAAAACCCCCTCCTTTTCCCTGAGTTTGACATAAGTGTATATGTAATTTCCTATAAGGTTAGATAGCATTACCAGAAGGTCAATGAGATGTGCTGTGGCTATGTAATCTTTACGCAAATCGACGGTTATAACCCCAACCACGCTGTCGTTATACTTTATAGGAACACCTAAGAAGCTCACATCGTTCAGGTCGTTTCTTTTTATTTTATTAAGGAAAAGAGGCTCTTCAGACAAACTCTTGATAACTACAGGATAACCCTTATCAAAGATAAAACCAACCACACCCTCTTTTTTGTTTAGCGTTATGTTTTTCTCTTCTACGCCTATGCTGGAAACTAAGGATATTTTTGAAGAACCCTGTTCCGCTATGTAAAAGGCTACTCTCTTTATTCCTTCAAGCTCTCCAAGCATACGCACCACATCAAGTATGACCTGTTCAGGCTGTGTATTCATTGCAACGAGCTTCTTGGAGAGATTGTAAAAAAGCTTAAGCTCAGCACTCATAAATTTCCTTAGCACTTCATCGCTATCCATCTCACTATAATATATGCAACTTTCATGCCTCACAGAAAGGTAAGCTTTTGTAAGAAACATTACAAATTTTGCACAGAAGATAACAAAAGGTGCGTCCAAAGCCTTGGCACAAAAATTGCTAAATAATAAGGTGATGAGGATAAGGCTGTTAGGCTACCTGGCCTATGTGATGGGTGAAGAGGTTTTAGAAGTCAAGGGTATCAGGTCTGTTGAAGAAGCTATAAAAAGGGTTGCGGATATGAAGGATACTGGAGGAATTATCTTCAGCGGAAACGGACTTTGGGAAGGCGTGCTTATTATACTAAACGGGGAGGTTGTTGAAGACTTTAAAAAGCAGGTACACGAAGGCGACGAGCTTATCATAACCCTTCCAACAGCTGGAGGCTAAGTATGTTGAAGATAGACCTCAGTCTATGCTCTGGTTGCAAAAGATGCATGCTTGCCTGTTCCTTTTACAAAAGCGGTGGTTTTAACCCAAGACTTTCTTCCATAGAAGTCATAACAGACATAAGCAACAGGCCGGTAGCTTACAGAGTAAGAGAATGCGGTGAGTGTAAAGGGTTTTACTGTGTAGATTTCTGCATACTTAAAGCCGTAGAGGTGATTACATGAGCTGGTGGGGAAGATATCTTTTCATAAACCTTACTGAAAGAAAGTATGAAGACTTCCATGTAGAGGAGGAGAAGATCAAAAAATACTTGGGCGGGAACGGCGTAGGGACTTATCTACTTTATAAATTAAGTAAAAGAGGCTCAAACCCATTTTCGGAAGATAATGTATTAATTATAAATACCGGACCTGCCAACGGTACTCTTGTTCCCATGGCTTCTAAGTTTTGCGTGGTTTCCAAATCACCTCAGACGGGTGGTTTTACAAAGGGTTTCTGTGGAGGGAAGTTCGGTCAAGAAATAAAGTTTGCAGGATGGGATGGCATAATCATATGTGGTGCTTGTGAAGAATGGACTCACATACACATAGAGGATGATAAGGTTTACTTTAAGAAGGCGGAAGACTTAAAAGGCGTTTATACGAGCCTAACTCAAAAAATCTTAAAAGAGAGGTATGGGGAAGATATAAAAACCTTAGTCATAGGTCCTGCTGGTGAAAACCTTGTAAAATATGCCTGCATTATATCGGACTTAAGAGCGGTGGGTACCGGAGGTATTGGTGCGGTTTTAGGCTCTAAAAAGGTAAAGGCGATAAGCGTAAGAGGAACTAAGTTGGTAAAACCCAAAAATCCTTACAAGCTGATGGACTTTATAAAGTCTTTTGAAAAGACCGTTTACGATCATCCCGGCATTAAAAACCTGATAAAGTTTGGAACATCGGCGGGTGTTATGCATCTTCAGCATCTTGGTGCTTTACCCTCCTATAACTGGATGAGAGAAACCTTTGACCGTGCTGAAAGCATCAGTGGTGAAGCCTTAAGGAAAAGGGTGATCAAAGATGTGTCTTGTTTTGGTTGTATAGTTCCCTGTGGAAAGTACACGGTGGGAGGTGACGCCTTTACTGTAGGACCAGAATATGAAGGCGTTTTTTCTATGGGGACGATAATAGGCAACGGGGACATTGAGGAACTTATAAGCCTTGACCGGCTGACCGATGAGCTTGGGCTTGGACAAATTCAAGCCGGTGGTGTAGTGGCATGGGTTATGGAATGCTTTGAAAAAGGGCTTCTTGGTAAGAGGGAGCTTGATGACCTTGACCTTCACTTTGGAAATACAGATGCAGTTAAGAAATTGCTCAAAAAAATAGCCTTTAGGGAAGGTATAGGAGATATACTTGCCGAGGGTTCTCAAAGGGCTTCAGAGTTATTGGGTGTGGGTGAAGACTTTCTGATGACAGTAAAGGGAATGGAGATAGCAGGACACTCTCCCAGAGCAATAAAGACACAAGCACTTGCTTATGCAGTATCAAACCGAGGACCTGTTCACTGCGATATAAGACCGGGCATGGAAGAAAACAACATAATACCCATAGGAAGGTGTAAAGGCAAGGGGAAAGTCGGCAAAGACCTTGCCGTATGGACAAGTATAGTAAATAGCATTATATACTGCCTCAGCGCTGAAAGGGTTGTAGGGCTTAAACTAAACGAGAAAATTTTAGAAATGGTAAACGCAGTTATGGACTGGAATATAGATATAGAAGACCTCTATAAGATAGGGGAAAGGATTTACACCCTTGAGAGGCTCTTCAATGTAAGAGAAGGGTTTTCAAGAAAGGACGACACACTACCAAAAAGGATTAAGGAAGAGACAACAGAAAGGGGACAAAGAACTACACAGAAGGATCTGGATGCTATGCTTGATGAGTTTTACGAAGCATTCGGCTGGGATAGAGAAGGAATACCAAAGAGGGAAACGCTTATAAAACTTGGCATAGAGGAATTTGCAGATGATGTTTGACCCCTTATCTTCAACACCATTTCCTAATGTAATTAAAGGGATATCTCGCCAATTGCCATACTTCTTTATAAACCCATTAGGGTTGCACGCCCTTTCCATGAAGTCAAAGGAAATACTCGTTAAGTCAAGAGGTATCATATCCGACTTTCTGGGATGTGCCAATTTAGAGGTCATTTTCACCTCAAGCTCTACAGAAAGCAACAACCTTGCCATAAAGGGATGCCTTTTTGATAAAGTAGGAAGCATTATCACAACAGATTTTGAACACTCTTCCATAATCCATCCACTAAAAACTTTAGAAAAACAGGGGTTTAGAGTTATATATATTCCTACGGACAGCAGTGGTTGGGTGGAACCGCAGAAGGTCAAGGAATATATGGATGATGACACACTGCTCATTACCATGGGTGCGGTATGTAGGGAAACTGCTACCCTCAGGGATGTAAAGGGAATATTGAAGGTGGCTAAGGAAAGCAAGCCAGACATTCTCTGCCATTTTGATTTCTGGGGCGTTTATTATCCAGACTCTCTCGTAAACATAAAGGACCTTGATATGGCAAGTTTTGATAGTTTATCTCTTTTGGGACCCTTAGGGGTAGGATTCTTATACATTAAAAAAGGCATCAGGCTAAAACCTCTTATAGAAGGTGGGACTCAGGAAAGGGGATTGAGAGCTGGGGAGGAAAATCTTTTTGGCATATACACTTTAGCTCAATCCATAAAGGTTTTGGTAGAGTGGAGGGAAGCCATAGAAAGTAATCTCAAGACAAACGACCATTACTTGGAAGAAAGGATGTTTCTACCACCCATCTTCAAAAAGGGATGTAAAGCTCCCGGGCTTTTTTCTTATGGTTTAAAAGAGACAAGTATGGAGGTGCTTGCATCCTTTATGGAAAGAGGTGGAATTTTCTTAGGCTATTCTTCTCCATGCATGGTAAGTGGTTTAAAGAAAAGGATAAAACAAAAGGCGGGTTTTGAAGATGCACTTTCTTTTAGAATTCCACCCTTCACTTCTTTAAAGGAAGTAAGTACATTTTTAAACCATCTAAGCAACATACTGGCACGTGTGGAGCATACACTATGAGAATTTTTATAACGGACACAACCTTGAGGGAGGGTATGCAATCCGCTAACATTGAACTTTCTTACAAGCAAAGAAGAGAGCTTTTTTTCCTTCTTGCCCAAGCAGGTATCCATGAAATAGAGGTGGGTGTCCCTGCACACAGTGAAGAGGAAAGGAGCTACATAAAGGAATTGGTAAATAGTAAGTTTGGCGATAAAGTAATTGCTTGGAACAGGGCAAATATAAAGGATTTGGAAAAGTCTTTAGAATGCGGTGCTAAAAGAGTAGAAATAGCTTTCCCATCTTCCGACATTATGATAGAAAAGAAATTTGGGAAGACAAGGGACTATGTGCTGGGACTTGCAGAAGAAATAATCCCTTTTATAAAATCCAAGGGTCTTTATATCTCGGTGGGTCTTGAAGATGTGTCCCGCGCTGATACAGGATTTGTCCTAAGGTTCGTTGATTATGTCAAAAGGGATGGAGCGGACAGGGTAAGACTCTCGGATACGGTAGGAATACTAAACCCTTTACAAACTATTTACCTTGTTAGGGCAGTGTCTCCTCTTTCGGATGTGGAAGTGCATTTCCATAATGATTTTGGCATGGCAACAGCAAATTCCATAACCGCTGTATTTGCCGGAGCTAAATACATAAACGCTTCTTTGCTTGGATTGGGTGAACGGTGCGGTATAACTCCTCTTGAGGAAGTGGTCTTTTATCTTGAGCTTATTCAAGGTATAGACACGGGTATAAAAGCAGACATCCTCTACCAGATAATAAAGAACTTTATAAAGTTATGCAACATTGATGTAAACCCAAACAAACCTCTTCTTGGAAAAAACGCTTTTACCAACAAGTCAAGCATACACATAGATGGGCTTAAAAAGGCAAAGGACACTTACTTACCTTTTGATCCCTCGCTTATAGGTGAAGAAGCCACAGTATCCTTAGGTCTCTATTCGGGAAAATGGTCTAAACTCTGTGACCTCCTCTCCTCAATAACTTGAGGAGCTTCCTGCTTCAACGAGGTAGCTTACACGAATATAGGGGTTAGAACCCAGTATTCGTGCAGAGGCGGACCTCTCCGCAGGCGTAAGCTTGGGTCGGTCCAACCCTACCACCCTTAAGGCGGGTGAGACCTTTCTAAGCATCACAAGACACGCATTTAAGTCTCTGTCTATCTGGTTGCCACACTCAGGACAGAAAACTGTCCTGTCAGAAAGCTTAAGATTTTCAAAATATGCCCCACACTCACAGCATACTCTTGAAGTTGGTTCAAAGCGGTCAATCTCAAGGACAGGCAGGAGGCTGGAACTCAACCTCTCCCTTAACTTTCCTATCCCTGAGTATTGAACCGCTCTTGAAAACCAGCCTTTATGCCATGAGCTGATGCTGTCTTGCTGAAATACTACCATGCTGTAGAGCTTTAAAAAAGCGATAATCTTGTTTATAGCATCCTTTCTTCTGTTTTCAATCCTCTCATACTCTCTTGCCAGTTTTTGTCTTGTCTTCTCTCTATTCTTTGAGCCTTTTTTCTTTTTTGCAAGCTCTCTCTGTAGCCTTTTAAGTCTTTTGCTTTCTGCCACCTCAAAGTCAATCTTTATACCATTAGAAAGTGTTAGCTTGTCTTTCACTCCAAAGTCTATTGCCACAGGTTTTTCTAAAATAGCTCTTTCCTCTCTCGGCACAAAG